>NZ_JAIXMK010000046.1:0-90090 GCF_020328095.1 Streptomyces sichuanensis | reverse complement strand
GGCGGTGGCGGCACCGGGGGCGGCCGGCTGCGGCGCCGTCTGCCGGGCGGCCCGGGCGGCGGGCATGCGCAGGCGGGGCAGCAGGAGGAACGGCACCGCCAGCAGCGCGCCCAGGAGGGTGGCCGGCCACGGCGAGGCGCCGGCGAGCGCGGAGTGCGCCTCCAGGGCGACGCCGTTGGCGTGCGTGCCGATCACCGGCAGCGCCCCGCGGTCCAGCCAGGTGAACGGCAGGACGGTCCAGGACGCGGACTCGGCGTTCACCACGCCCAGCATCGTCCAGACGAACCCGGCGCCGAGCACGACGGCCCAGGGCGTCTGCCGCGCCAGCCACAGGAGCAGTGCCAGCATGCCGAGCTGTGACGCCCAGGGGACCAGGACGGCCTCGGCCGCGCGGTCCACGGGGACCCGCTGGGCGCCGTTCGTCAGCCCGAGGATCAGCAGGGGGGTGCCGGCACCCAGCAGGTTGAGCAGCAGCGACCGCAGGGCCAGCACAGTGAACCGGCTCAGGTGCCGGTAGCGCGGGCGCACGGGCCGGTAGCGGGTGGCGCCGCCGCGGGCGGTGTCGTCGATGCGGGTGGCCGTGGCCACCAGCAGCGCGGTGAGCATCGGGCCGACGAACATCGCCCACAGGTTCTGGTAGCCGAGGACGTCCTTCCAGTCCTTGCCCGGCCCGGTGGAGAGGAACATGGCGGTGTTGACGAGGCCGAAGGCCAGACCGCCCAGCGGCAGGTACGCCACGGCACTGCGCCGCCAGGTGGCGAACTCGGCGCGCAGGGTGGCGGACAGCCCCGGGACGGGCGTCGCGGGGAGGGCGGTGGTCACGACATCACCCCGGCCCCATGGGCGGCGCCGGTCAGCGTGAAGTACGCGCGCTCCAGGTCGCCGTCCGGTGCGAGGTCGGCGAGGCGGCCCTGGTAGCGCAGGCGCCCCGCCGCGATCAGGCCGATGTCGTCGGCGACGGAGGCGACTTCGCCGAGGAGGTGGCTGGAGAGCACGATGGTGCGTCCGGTGTCGGTGAAGCGGCGCAGCATGGTGCGCAGGGCGGCGATGCCCTCCGGGTCGAGACCGTTCTGCGGCTCGTCGAGGATGAGGACGTCCGGGTTGCCCAGCATGGCGATGGCCAGGGCCAGGCGGCCCTTCATGCCGGTGGAGAAGCTCTTGGCCTTCTTGCGGTCCGAGCGGTCCAGCTCGACCGCGGCCAGTGCCCGGTCGGCCTCGGCCTCCGGCAGTCCGAGCAGGTGGGTGTGGACGACGAGGTTCTGCCGGGCGGACAGGTGGCCGTAGAAGCTCGGTCCGTTGATGCTCGCCCCGATGCGGGACAGATCCGGCCGGCTCCACGGACGGCCGAACAGCCGCACCTCTCCCGAGGTGGGGGGTAACAGGCCGAGGATCATCTTCAGCGTGGTGGACTTGCCCGCGCCGTTGGGGCCCAGCAGGCCGTAGATCCGGCCCGGTCGGACGGTGAGGTCGACGGAGTCGACCGCGGTCGAGCGCCGGAACGCCTTGGACAGACCCCGGGTCTCGATCACCGGGGTACCGCCGGGGGGCGTCTCCGGGTGGGGCGCCGCGTACATGGCTCTCCTTTCTGCTACACGTCGTAGCACTTGCGGGTGTGCGGGTGCCCGCCGCACGCGGGGTGATGCTTTTGGTGCGTGACGTCAGGGTGCCGTCAGGCAGGGGCCGGGGCGGGTGTCAGAGCAGGACGGCCAGGACGCCGACGACCGCCGCCGTCGCGGCCCGCACCGACCACGCCTGCCAGGCCGGCATCACCCGGGGCGGTGCGGCCAGGGCTCTTGCCCGGTGGGTGAGTTCGATGCCGGGGTCGAGGAAGCCGGTGCCGGCTCCGGGGGCCACGATGTCGTGGCGGGCCGACTGGGCCTTCGCCTCGATCTGCGCGCACAGCGCCTTGGCCACCGCGGCCGCGCCGTCGGCCTCGCGGGCGCTCTGGTCGGCCCAGAGCTCGGCGGTGAGCCGCACCTCGGCGAGCACCGCCTTGCGCCCGGGGATCCACCACCACGACCGCAGGGCGCAGGTGGCGAGGAAGATCCACAGGGGGTGGCGGGCCTGTGCGTGGGCGCGCTCGTGCTCGATGATCGCCGACGCCTCGGCGGACGCGGCCACGCCCGAGCTCAGGATGATGCGGGGCCGCACCAGACCGACCGTGCTCGCCAGGCTCCGGCCCGCCTGACCCTCGCCGTGGACGATCCAGATGTCGCCGCACTGCTGGGGCGCCAGGAGCGAGACGATGCGCCCGGTGCGCGCCACCTGGATGGCTCCGGCGACGAACGAGACGGCCATGGAGGCCAGGGGGACGGCCGAGGCCGCGAGCATCAGCTGGGCCGCGATGGCCGAGAGTACGTGCCGGCCGTCGATGTCCGTGATGCCGTTGCTGATGCCCCACGCCATCGGCGCCCGCCACGGCAGGGCGTCGCGCAGCGGGCTGTGCGGCAGATAGGGAACCGCCATGGCCAGCAGGGGCGTGACGGCGAGGGCCACCGCGAGCACGAACCGCTCGCGGGCCGGTAACCGCACCGACACCCGGCTCAGCAGGTGCCAGGTGCCCACGGCGACCAGCGGGCACCACCACGCGAGCATCACCTGCGGATAGCCAAGCCAGCTCATGCTCACGCCGTGCCCCCCGGCGTTCCGTCCGATTCCTCCGCGCCACTCCCGCCGGGCGGGTCGGCGATGCCGGCCAGCAGCGCACGTACCTGTGCGAGCCGGTCGGCATCGCCGCTCACCGTCTGGACGAAGTTCGCCACCGCGAGGTCCCCGAAGCCGTCCACCACCTGGCGCACCTGCTCGGCGGCCACGCTCTGCTCGACCTCGCGCCGGGTCTGCTGCGGCCAGTAGACGTACTGGCGGCCCTCCTTGCGGCGGGCCAGCAGGCCCTTGACCACCAGGCGCTCCATCACCGTCTTGACCGTGGTGTACGCCTGGCCGCCGTCGAGGTGCCGGACGCAGGCGGTCACGTCCAACTCACCGCGCGACCACATGACATCCAGGATCGCCAGCTCCAGCGGCCCGAAGTGGGCTGCCAGGCCCCGGCGTCGAGTACCTCGCCACGATGACATGCTACGCAGCATAGCAGTTCGTTCCAGACGTAGATCGGATCAGTATTCGCCGAGCGAACCGGCTTGCCGGGCACGGGACATGCCGGTGGAGAACGTGATGATGCCGATCGGCAGCATCACCGCCGTCCAGATCGCCATGTGCAGCAGCGACGGCGCCACCTGCCCCAAGTCGGCGTCCACCAGGAGGGATTTGCGGATCCCGTCCAGCGCCTGCGTGGTGGGCAGCGCGCGGGCGACGGCCTGCAGCCAGCCGGGCAGGATCGAGACCGGGTACATCACGCCGGACAGCAGGGTCGTCAGGGTGGTGATGCCCCAACGGACCGGATCGCCGCGCTTGGTGATGAGCAGGACGCCGCAGCCGGCCAGCCCGAAGCTGCCCAGTGTGACGACGAGGAGCGCGAGCACGGCCAGGGTCGCGAGCAGGTTCACCGAGATCGGGATGTCGAAGATCGCCCCGAACACCCCGAACATGACCACGGAGCCGAACGCCGTGCCGATCAGCCCCACGACGCCGGAGTACAGCATGACCCGGGTCAGCGGGACCGGCATCACGACGGCGGACTCCAGGGTGCCCGTCCGCTGCTCGACCTGGAGGTGGTTGCTGAACGCCCCGAGACTCACGGCGACGAAGCCGGTGAACACCGACCCCGACATCAGGAAGCTGATGATGTTGCCGCCGTATCCCTGGATGCCGGCGAAGGTGTTGCCGTCCTCCAGGAACTTGCCCATCAGGAGGAACTGCACCAGGGAGATCAGCGACGTGATGGTGCCCAGGGCGATGGCGGTCCGGTAGGAGCGCCGCTCCCAGTAGATCTGCAGGACGTGGACACCGAACTGCCGGACGACGGTCACTGCGCCTCCTGAAGGGTGGCCCGCTCGGCGGGGGTGGGCACCGGATCGCCCGCGGCGGGGCCCGGCGCGGCGGGTGAGGGCACCGGCAGCACGTGCCCGCCCTTGAGCTGCAGGAACCAGGCGGTGGCCTTCTCCAGATCGCCCTCGTTGTGGGTGGAGAACAGCACCGAGCCGCCCTCGCGGGCGTGCGCCGCGATGAGGTCGTGGAACCGGGCGACGTTCTCGGTGTCGAGGTTGGCCGTCGGCTCGTCGAGCAGCAGCAGGGACGGACGTCCCAGCAGCGCACGGGCCAGTCCGAGGCGTTTGCGCTGTCCCAGCGACAGCCGCATGAACTGGGTGTCGGCGAAGTCCGCGAGCCCCACCTGGTCCAGCAGAGCGGCGATCTCCTGCTTGGCCCGGGCCCCGAAGAGATCGCGCAGCGAGGCGTAGTACCGCAGGTTCTGCACGCAGGTCAGCCGGAAGTAGAAGCTGCGCTCCGGATAGAGGGAGACGCCGACGTGGGCACGTGCGGCGGCCGGGCGGCGCACCATGTCGCAGTCCGCGATGGTCACCGAGCCCGTGGTGGGCGTGATCAGACCGCAGAGGATCTTCAGCAGCGTCGTCTTCCCGGCGCCGTTCGACCCGAGCAGCGGCACGAGGTGGCCGTCCGGGACGGTGAAGCCGACCTCGCTGAACACCGGCGAGGTGGCCTTGCGGTAGGACATCGACACGTCGTCCACGGTCAGCATGCGACACCTCCGCACAGCATGTACTCCGCCTGGGTGAGCCGGTCGCGCTCCAGGGAGACGAGCGCGACGGCGGCGCCCCCCGAGCCGGTCAGGAAGCCCGGCGAGTCGGTCGGGGCCCCCGGCACGTTGTCGTTCCGCAGTCCGAACGTGGCGTCGGGATCGGCCATGGCCAGCAGCTGGTCGAGCGTGTCCCGGCCGGGGCCGGCCCACTGCCGTCCGTGCGCGGCGGCCACGGCGGCGACATGCCGTTCGACGGTGATCTGCCCGGCGACGCCGTGGCACAGGGACGGGTTGTCGATGTGCCGCAGTGCGGCCGGCCGTCGCTCGACGGATGCCAGGAGCTCGATCGCGGTGTCGAGGAAACGCGGGTCCACGCTCGCGCAGTTGGCCAGCGCGGCAGCCGCCCCCAGGTTCCCGTAGCACCACGCGGACCTCGCCAGCCCCTGCTGCTCCCACTGCCGGTCCGGCGGCAGCTTGAAGTAGGGCAGGTCGAGCCCGTAATCGGTTTCCACCAGGCAGTCCGTGATCAGCCCGCCCAGGGCCTGGACCGCGTCGGCCATCCGGGGCGAGGCGGTGCCGCGGGCCGCCGCCGTGCCCAGCAGGGAGGCGACACCGGAGATGCCGTGCGCGTATCCCAGGTTGAGGTAACCGTCGTGCAGGTGCGGCGACTTGTTCCGCTCGATCTCGGTGATCTTTCCCGCGGGGGTCCACAGACCGTGCGGCGGGGGCACCAGGGCCAGGTGGCAGAACTGCTCGACGACGCGGTCGGCCGCGTCCCGCCGCCGCTCGTCGGCGTCGCCCGAGGCGAGCAGGTACATCGCGGCACCGGCGAGGCCGGAGATCACGTCGTAGCTGTCGCTGGACAGTCCGCCGGACGGGGGCAGCTCGGCCAGCTTGTGCTCGACGCGGGTGATCAGGGTGGCTTCCACGTCGTGCAGCGCACGCCGGTAGCGTTCCCCGCCGCGGGAGAGGGCGCGCAGCGCGTACGCGACGGAGGCCGTCCCGCCGAACAGCCCGATGCCGAGGTCCACCGCGTGGGTGTAGTGCTCGATCAGACGCTTGGCGTGCTCGAAGGCCAGCCGGTCCCAGCCGTCCTCGGGGCGCAGCTCGTCGGCGGCCGAGTACACCAGGGCCATGCCCAGGTCGCCCGGGTCGGTGCTCAGCGGGTGCCACGCCGCGACCGGTTCCGCCGTGAAGGGGTCGGGCACCCGGAGGGCGGCCGGGTCACCGGTGTAGTCGCGGATGCGGTGCAGGATCTCCCAGCCGGTGTTCACCGCTTCTTTCCTGGCCTGCTCGCTGATCGGCGCCGAAGTCACCTTGGTCTCGTCAGTCACGAGCGGACCGTCCTTCCCTGTGGGCCTGGGATCGTTTGATGACGCTGAGGAGGAACAGCGCCTGGTATTCGCGGTGCCGGGGAAGGCCCATCCGGTTGGCGAACATGTGCAGGAGGCTCTGCAGCGTCATGGCCCGCATCTGCCACGGCCTGCCGTCCTTGGCGAGCAGCCGGGTGAGGGCACGGGTGTCGGGCAGCAGCAGGTCGTGCAGGAGCGGACCGGCGGCGAGCGCCGCGTCCGAGGGCTGCTGCCGCACCAGGGGGCGGACCGCCTTGCGGAGCGCGGGGCTGGCCGAGGAGAACTCGGTGCGGTAGCCGTTCGCGACGGTCTCCAGCAGGTCGCCGGTCTCCTCGTCGGTGAGCTCCAGGGCCGCGACGTAGTGCTCCATCAGATGAGCGGCGTCCCGCAGGACGCGGCCCAGTGTCCCGTCCGGCGTCTCCGCGCCGTCCAGCCGGTACGCCGCCCGCATGGCCTCGGGCGCCAGGCACAGCTGTGGCCCGGACGCGAGGAGACGGGACTCGGTGCAGAAGATCCGCTCGGCGACCGGCATGGCGTCGGTCCCGCCGTACCGCTCCAGCTCCCGGACGTAGGTGTCGATCACGTAGCGGTCGGCCAGCCCGTCCCGCACGCACGCGCCGATCACCTCGCGCACCCGGTCGAAGGGCACCGTCCCGGCGCGCACCCGGATGCGCAGCTGGTCGTCCGGGTCCGCGTAGCGGATGTAGAACCACTGGTCCGGGAACTCCGCGCAGGCCCGGGCCAGCCGCGCCAGGACCTCCTGCTGCTTCTCCCGCTCCCCGTACACGCGGAAGTACCACCACTCGGTGCCCGGCGGCAGGGCGCGCACGGCGTCGGCCGTGGTGTCGAACTGCGGCGCGGGCGGCGGCAGCGGGACGGGCACCGGGTGTCGTGCCACGGCCGAGAACACCGCCTCGCTCGCGTACCGGCGGCCCTCGGCGTCGCGGACGATCCCCATCCGGTGGGGCGCGGGCGCTTCGGTGACGCAGTCCGCCCCGTCCGCGACCTCACGGCGCAGCAGGTCGCGGTGGATCCGGTCGGACAGGTGGAGCAGGAGACGGTTGTCCAGCGTGCCGACGTAGACGTACTCCGGCAGCCGTGCGTCCTCGGCCCAGCGCAGCAGCTGTCCGTCCTGCTCGTCGGGGGTGCCGGAGAGCGGGGGGATGCGCCACATCGGCAGCGACAGCGTCACCCCGCCGTACTCCACTCCGGGCAGGAAGTCCGCCAGGGGTTCCATCTCGCCCCAGGTCCAGGCCGGCCGCACGGTGCCGTCCAGGGCGAGCTCCTGGAGGAAGCGGACGACGTCGGTGGCGATCTCGGGGTTGACGAGGTTCGCCGTGCGGATCGCGACCGGCCGGCCGGTGGGCGCGTGGACCAGGTGGAACCGGCCGTTGTCCGCGCCGACCAGCAGGTCCGCGAAGGCGATGTCCACCGGGTCGGACGGGTCGCCCTCGAACGCTCCGGTCGTCACCTTCAGCCGGTAGTCGTACACGCTGGGCGCGACGACCACGTTGTTCACGCGCGACCGGTTGCTGACGTAGTCCAGCTCGCACAGGAGGGCGCCGGGCCGGGCCGCGATCTCCGCCCGCGTCAGGTCGCGGACGTGCGCCTCGATGGCCGGGTCGCCGTAGGCGAACCTGCCGCCGGCCTTGCCGGCCGGGATCGCCACCCCGATCGGGGACAGGGTGATCCTGACCTCGTCGTCGTCCCCCTGGTCGAGGTAGAAGAAGACGTCGTAGCTCGTCGGCGGCGTTCCGGTGGCGGACGGGAACGCGGCGAGGTCGTCCGCGGTGAGCGTCACGGTGTTCCGTCCGGTGCGCCGGGCCCGGTCGATCAGGGCGGCCCGCAGCCGGCGGCCGGCCCGGAACGACTCCCGGTCGTCGGCGGCCCCGTCCCGCGGCCGGTGCCGGGAGGACGGGTATCCGGCGGGGGCGCCGATGCCCCGTACCGGGTCGAACATGCGGTGCAGCGGGACGAGGGAGCGGCCGAACGCGTCGGCGAACCGTTCGGTGTGGCGCTGGAGTTCCGGGAAGTCCGCCGGCAGCAGCGCCATGCGCATCATCGCGTCCACCGCCGCCCCGGCCCTGCGCGCCACGTCGGCGGACACCTGCCCGGACATCGCCAGGGACAGGTCGACCTGCAGTTGCTCCTGCGTGGCGTGGGCGTCGGTGCGCAGCGCGGCGTACACGCGGTTCAGCTCGTCGATGCCCTCGCCGACGCGGGTGGCGCGGTAGGCGGCGACGGCGTCCTGCGCCGTCCGCAGCCGCTGCGCCACGGGACCGCCGGCATCGAGGTCCGCGCGGGTCCAGCGGGCCGTCGGGTCGGTGTCGAACGCCGAGGGCGTCAGCTCGCCGATCAGGATGCCGTGTCCCACGAGCTCGTCGACGAAACGGACGAGCACCTCGGCCCCGGCGTCAGGAAACGCCTCGCCGAGGCTTTCGTGCAGCGCGGCCAGCGGGACGGGCCTGCGGGCCAGGTCCAGGACGTGCCGCACGGGGGGCGTGTACCGGACGCTGGACGCCTCGTTGACCTTTCCGTCCGCCGCCCGGGGGTTGACCATGACCGCGATGCGGTCCCCGGCCGGGTACGCCGTCGGGTTGGCCACCACCCGCATCCGGTCGCCGAGCGCGGCGACGGCGTCGTCGGTGAGCTGCTTCAGATAGGTGAACCCGACCCGGGCGTGCTTGCGGTGCTCCTCGGGACGGCCCAGGACGAGCGGTTCGTCACCGAGGCCGACGAGCGCGCTGCCGCCGAAGACACCGAAGGGGGTGGTGCGCGTGGTGATGCGCAGGGCGTATTTGAGCAGGGCCCGGTGGAGGGAGCGGGTCTTCTTGGCCCCCTCCTTGCGGTCGGCGTGGCCGCCGCGCCCGTCGGCGGTGGCCAGCAGGGCGTCCACCTGGTCGGCCAGTACGGAGCTGGCCACGCGGACGGATTCCCGGAAGGCGGCGTCCGCCCAGAGGGTCCGGATGCCGTCGAGCGGGCTGCGGGACGCGGGGCTGTCGGGGTAGGAGGCGGTGGAGCGGAGGGGGGTGCGGACGATGACGCGGTCCGCGATCCGGTAGTCAGAACGTGTCATTGAATCTGTGTCACCCATGCGCTGAAGCCGTTGCGGCCAGAATGTCGTTGAGGTCCAGCAACGTTTCGTCCGTGCCGTACCAGGAGTGCACGCCGGTCAGGTTGAGGATCACCTCGTCGACGCCCGCCGCCGCGTAGGCGGCCAGGCCGGCGGCGATGTCCGGCGCGCTGCCGTACAGGAACCCGCCGCCGGTGACCAACGCCCGTGCGGCGGAGGCGGGATCGCCCGCCGGTACGTCGACGCCGGCCCGCGCCAGCATGTCGGCGTAGTGCGGCAGGGCGAGGTGCCCGCCGGAGGAGAGGTGGGCCAGGTCGACGGGGCTGCGCCCGCGGCGCGCCACCGCCACGGGGACCGCCGCGATCACGGGCGGGCGGGGCCGCCCCGCCGACCGTGCGCCGCGGGTCACCTCCGGCACCACGGACCGCCGCACGTAGTCCGCCGGTGCCAGCCAGGTGATGGCGGCGTCGGCGACCTCGCCGGCCGCCCGGGCCATCCTGGGCCGCAGGACGCCCAGGGCGAGGTGGACGCGCGGGTGCGGTACCGGAGGCAGGGCCTCGCCCGCGTGGACGTACCGGTGACCGGCGCCGGCGGCGGAGTTCCCGGCCGGGGGGTCCCACGGCTGGGCCAGGCAGCTCCGGGTGGCGTGCAGGAACTCCCGGCAGGCGTCGACGGGCTTGTCGTACGCCGCGCCGAGCCTGGCCTCCTGCACGGCCCGGCTGCCCGGCCCGTAACCGATGACGGCCGGCGCTCCGGTGACCGCCGCCACGGTGCGCGCTTCCAGCGCGGCCTGTGCGGGATGCCGCAGGGGCGTGACCAGGACGCAGGTCCCGGCCGGGACGGGGTAGCCGGCGCCCGCCAGATAGGCGAAGGTCGCGGCGGGCTCCAGCCCGTAACTCTGGCCCTGCCAGAGACGGGTGAGCTGCGAGCTCTGGGCCACCTGACGGGCGAACGGCACGGCCTGCTCCGGCGTGGCGGGCACCGTCGGTATGAGGAGCGACAGCTTCATCACTGTCCCCCCGAGGACATCCCCATGCTGCGCAGATAGGAATCGGAGAGCACTGCGGAGAACGGGTCGTCGCCGGCCGCGGTCGGCTCGGCCAGCTCCCAGTGGTCGATCATCCGGCTCGCCGCCTTGACCAGTTCCTGGTCGCCGGAATCCAGGACGGACCGGACCAGTTGGTCCTCCAGCGTCTGGCGCAGGGAAAGGGCGAAGGGGCTGTCGCACTCCGGCAGACAGGGGCCGTGGTAGAGGACGAGCGCGTCGGTCGGCCGGCCGGCCTTCAGCAGGCCGAGCACTTTCAGGGCGTCCACGGTGACGGGCTTTCCCAGGACGTACCGGCGTCCGAGCGGCTCGTACCGCACGTCGATCCCGAGCCTGCGGGCCCGGTACGCCAGGGTGGGCAACGTCGAGGCGGAGACGTCGCGTTCGTAGATCCGATGGTGCAGTCCGTCGCGGCTCATCGACCCGCCGGCCGCGGCCAGAGCCGTGATGAACTCCATCGTCTTGCTGCTGGTGACGGGCCTGCCGGCCACCTCGTAGCGGCCCAGCACACTGATTTTTATTCCAGCCGGTATATCTACCGTTAACTCCGCACCGAAGTCGAAGTGCGGTAATGCCTGTGGGGTGAAATCTCTTTTGCTGTCGCCTATTGGCTGGCCGGCCAATGCCATTTTGGGCATTTTTCCCCCTACCCCGTTGCGATCAGTGTAAACATCCCCGAAAGGTCGGCTTGCTGCAGGGGCCGACCGGCTGTGGAAGGGGGGATGGTTTACATGGCCGTTGCACGCTATTCGCGTTGCCTTCACAGGTCAACTGCCTATTTCATAAGTGACATGATCGGCGCAAATCGGCAAGTAAATGTAAATGCCATCCTTCTTCGCGAATCGGACGCCGATCAAGTGGCTGATTCTTTGTGAGACCCGTGTGATCGGGGTGTGAATTTTCGCTGCCAGGCTGTCTCTCAGCGAACGGGCCAGCCGGTCGCACCGACCCGGTACGGGTACATCTCGAAAGGTGGAAAACATGTCTGACTTCGACCTCGACGCCAAGGTCCTCGCCGACGACGCCCCGCAGGCGACGCCCTTCATCACGAGCGTTTCGCTGTGCACCCCGGGCTGCGTCACCGCTGCCGGCTGCACCACCAGCGTCTGCACCCAGGGCTGCCACGTCAGCAAGTAAGTACAGTCCGCTTTCGGTGAGCGAGACCGTCCCCGGGCGCTTCTGTGGATACAGGAGCGCCCGGCGCCGTTAAGGTCTTCTCGTGTTCCTGTCATGAAAACGTCAAAGCGCGACTCTGTTCCTGACGTTTATCGGCCACCCCCGGCCGGGCTGAAATTCGACGTTCGCTCCTTGACGTGGGCGAGGGACCCCCGACCTCTCCCATGCAAAAACCCCTCCGGCCCGATCTGCTCGGCCGGAGGGGTTTTGTGTGAACGGGGTGTGCGAGTGGTGTGGACGGGCGGGCCGGCGTCGTCAGGGCCGGTCGTCGCCCTCTTCGTAGGATTCGGAATCGGCCCGGTCCTGCTTGGCCTGGACTTCCGGGTCGAGGCCGGAGACGGCTCCGCTGCCGTCGACCGAGCTCAGCGTGGAGCGGTCGGCGGGCTCGGTGGCCTCCGGCGGCTCGACGAGCCAGTCGGGGTTGGCCTGCTTGTCCCACCACTTCCACACGGCGATCGCGCCACCGACGACCACTCCCAGCACCAGCAGCCCCTTGGCCGCGCGACCGGCCCGGCAGCGGCGGCCACGGCGGCGCGTGATCTTCTCGACGTCCTCGGCCGTCACCTGGCCGCGCAACGCGGCGAGCGCGGCCGTGCCCCGGGAGAGTGCCTCGTCCCGCACCGGCTCGGCGACCGCCCGGGCCCGCGCTGCGGCCTGGTCGACCTTCGGGGGCAGAGCGTCGCGTGCGTGTTCAAGGCGGGGCTGCAGATGTGCGTCGTACTGCGAACGGGCCTGGTGCGCGGCCACGGCCACCTTGGGCGCGAGCCGGCACCGGGCCTCGTGCGCGTAGTGCACGGCCGCGTCCTTGGCCGTGCCGGCGTAGGGCGCCACCACTTCCGCGGCGTGGCGCACGCTGTCCTTGGCGGTGCTGGTCGCGGCGCGCACGCTGTCCTTGCGGGTCACGAGAACCTCCTCCTCGGTGGCGTATGGTTTGTCGCCTTTCCACCCAGTGGAAAATCATGCCTGCCGATGGGCGGTCCGGCATGTGCGAGCGGGCATCCGGGTCAAAGGGGAGCTTCGGTCGACAATGCCACGGTTCGCCGCCGCGCGCCGGGCTTTGGTGGCACTCGCCGCGAACCCGTCGTGCAAGGATCGGTAGCCGTCAGCGAACACTATGGAAGGTAGATCGTGGCTGAGCAGCTCTACGCCACCCTGAAGACCAACCGGGGCGACATCGAGATCCGGCTGCTGCCGGACCACGCGCCCAAGACGGTCAAGAACTTCGTGGAGCTCGCCAAGGGCGAGCGCGAGTGGGTGAACCCCGAGACCGGCCAGAAGACGACGGACAGGCTGTACGACGGCACGGTCTTCCACCGCGTCATCGAGGGGTTCATGATCCAGGGCGGTGACCCCCTGGGCAACGGCACCGGCGGTCCCGGCTACAAGTTCGCCGACGAGTTCCACCCGGACCTCGCCTTCACCAAGCCGTACCTGCTCGCCATGGCCAACGCCGGCCCGGGCACCAACGGCTCGCAGTTCTTCATCACCGTGTCCCCCACCACGTGGCTGACCGGCAAGCACACCATCTTCGGCGAGGTCGAGAGCAAGGACGGCCAGGCGGTCGTCGACGCCATCGCCACGACCGACACCAACCCGCGCACCGACCGCCCGGTCCAGGACGTCGTCATCGAGTCGGTCGTCATCGAGACCCGCTGACAGGCGGTCCCACGGGAACCTGGCGCCCCGCCCGTCCGTATGACGGGCGGGGCGGTGGTGCGTACAGGGCGCACACCGGCCACCGTCTCAGGGGCAAGGGGAGAGCATGAATGGTCAGGCTGTCTGCTGCTACCGGCACCCGGACCGGGAGACCGGCATTCGCTGTACCCGCTGCGAACGCCCGATCTGCCCCGAGTGCATGGTCAGCGCCTCGGTCGGCTTCCAGTGCCCGGCCTGCGTGACCAGCACGTCCGGTACGGGCCACGCCCCCCGGGCGAACACGCCGCGCACGATCGCGGGCGCCACCCACACGGACGACCCGCGGCTGGTCACCAAGGTGCTGCTCGGGATCAACGTCGCCGTGTGGATCGCGGTGACGGCCACGGGCACCGGCCTGCTGGACGCGCTGGAGCTGTTCGGGCGCGCGTCCCTGTCGGACTTCGGCCCGTCGGAGGGCGTCGCCGAGGGGCAGTGGTACCGCCTGCTGACGGCGGTCTTCCTGCACCAGCAGGCGATGCACATCGCCTTCAACATGCTCTCGCTGTGGTTCCTGGGCCCGCCGCTGGAGGCCGCGCTGGGCCGCGCCCGCTACCTGGCCCTCTACCTGCTGTCGGGGCTCGGCGGCAGCGCCCTGACCTACCTCCTCGACGCGCCCAACCAGCCCTCGCTCGGCGCCTCCGGTGCGATCTTCGGCCTGCTGGGTGCCACGGCGGTGCTGATGCGCCGGCTGAACTACGACATGCGCCCGGTCATCGCGCTGCTCGTGCTCAACCTGATCTTCACCTTCACCTGGAGCAACATCTCCTGGGAGGCCCACGTCGGCGGCCTCGTGATCGGGACGGCGGTGGCGTACGGGATGGTGCACGCCCCCCGCGACCGGCGTGCGCTGGTGCAGCGCCTCACCTGCCTGGCGGCGCTCGTGGTGATCGTCGTGGTGGTGGGGATCCGGACGCTCCAGCTCGGCTGATACGCGTCCTGGGTGCGCGCCGGGGATGCCCCGGGCGCGTCCTGGGGCACGTCACCCACACCGGTGGACGCACAGGTTGTCCACAACACGTGCAGGATCTTGTGCACGCTGTGCGGGAATGTGTGTTCGATGTGTCCGTGACCCGCCTGAGCTGCGTTTTCGCTGGGCGGCGCCGGTGTGACCATCGATACGAAGCGCTTGCGATCAGTCACACCGGCGTCAATGCCAGGGAAGTTATCCACAGATCTTCTGAGTTTTTCCCCACTGTGGACGAGGGTGTGGATAACCCGGCGGAAGGCTCAGGGGAGAACTGGTCCCGGGCCCTCGGAGGGCCCTCGGAAGGGGGTTACTTCCACTGGGTGGAGACGACGAACCCGGCCGCGATGAAGCCGAAGCCGACGACGATGTTCCAGTTCTTCAGGGACTCCACCGGCATGTCGCCGCTCGTCACGTAGAAGACGACGATCCAGGCCAGCCCGATCAGGAACATCGCCAGCATCAACGGCGCCACCCAGCGGCGACCGGTCGTCAGCTTGATGTTCTGCTGCTTCACCGGCGGCGGCGTGAAGTCGTCTTTCTTGCGGATCCGTGACTTCGGCACGAGGTAACTCTCCTGTCGATGCGCTGCGTGACCGCGCTGGGGTACAAGGCTGGTCCGCCGGGGCGGGAGTGCCGGGAGCGCTTCCTTCCCCCGGGCGTCCGTTAGCGTAGTGCTTCCGCGGCGTCGGAGAGGATAAGGGTACGTTGAGCAATTCTGCGGACTCCACCAGCGGGCCCGTCCGGCGGTTCCGTCCGGTGCGGCTGCTGACCGGCGGGGTCTTCGCCCTCGCCGGCCTCATCTTCTGGATGAGCTTCAACACCGCCCAGGGCACCAACATCCGCACCGACGACTCCATGTTGCGCCTGTCCGACCTCATCCAGGAACGCAGCCGCAAGAACGGCGCCCTGGAGGACAGCGCCGCGACCGCCCGCGCCCAGGTCGACGCCCTCGCCCGGCGCGACGGAGGCGACACGGCGCAGGAACGGAAGCTCACCGCACTGGAGGACGCGGCGGGCACCCGCAAGACCACAGGCCAGGGCCTGACCGTCACCCTCACCGACGCCCCGCCCAACGCCACCGCCAAGATCCCCGGCGTCCCCCAGCCCCAGCCCAACGACCTGGTCATCCATCAGCAGGACCTCCAGGCCGTCGTCAACGCCCTGTGGAAGGGCGGCGCGAAGGGCATCCAGGTGATGGACCAGCGGCTGATCTCCACCAGCGCGGTCCGCTGCGTCGGCAACACCCTGATCCTGCAGGGCCGCGTCTACTCCCCGCCCTACAAGGTCACCGCCGTCGGCGACCGCAGCACGCTCCGCAAGGCGCTCGACTCCTCCCCCGCGATCCAGAACTACCTGCAGTACGTGAACGCCTACGGGCTCGGCTGGAAAGTCGACCAGCACGACGCGGTGACACTTCCCGGCTACTCGGGCACAGTGGATCTCCACTACGCCAAGCCCATGGGATAACACCCGGGAAGGGGTCGGCCGGTGGGGTTACGACTGGTCGTACGCACGCTCAGCGAACTGTGCCTCACCATCGGCACACTGATCGTCCTCTTCGTGGTCTACGTCCTCTACTGGACCGGCGTCCGCGCCGACGAGGCCATGCGCGAGGAGATCGGCCGCCTGCAGGACCGCTGGGCCGCAGGGCCCGCCGCCCCCGCCCCCGGCGCCGGGGAGCCCGCCCCGCCACCGGCCGCACAGCAGGCCACTCCCGGCAGCCCCGAGAGCTCCGGCGGAGACCGGGGCCGGGGCGGTGACCGGTCCCGGGCCGAGCCCCGCGGCCAGGACGTGCCGCCGCCCGTCCCGCCCGGCGGACAGCCTCCGCCCGCGCCGCGCACGGCCGCCCGCCCGGGCGCCTCCTTCGCCGTCATGTACGTCCCGCGCTTCGGCGGCGGCTGGGCCAAGCCCGTCCTCCAGGGCACCGGCACCGACGTGCTGAAGAGGGGGCTCGGCCACTACGAGCGCACCGCCGGCCTCGGCGAGAAGGGCAACTTCGCGGTCGCCGGCCACCGCCGCACCCACGGCGACCCGTTCAAGGACCTGCCCGCCCTGCGCCCCGGCGACGCGGTGGTGCTGACGGACGGCACCACCTGGTTCACCTACCGCGTCGACACCCGCCCGTACCGGACGCTGCCCGACGACACCGCCGTCCTCGACCCGGTGCCCGCCCGGTCCGGCTACCGGGAACCCGGCCGCTACCTGACGCTGACGACCTGCGACCCGGAGTGGGGGCACAGCCACCGGCTGATCGTCTGGGCACACCTCGACGCCACCCGGCCCGCCGCGGAAGGCCGGCCTGCCGCGTTGTCCGGCTGAGCCCCACCGCCGGGCACCGCCCTTTAGTCTGGTGCTGCAATCGACCATCGATACGGTCCACCGACCACGTCATCGGCAAGTGGGGACAGCATGTACGGCTGGATCTGGCGTCATCTGCCGGGTAACGCATGGGTGAAGGCACTGATCTCGTTGCTGCTCGCCCTGGCGATCGTCTACGCCCTCTTCCAGTACGTCTTCCCCTGGGCGGAGCCGCTGCTGCCGTTCAACGACGTGACGGTCGACAACGGCCTGCCGGCGGGCAGCGCAATGACGGAATGGCGGTAACGCGGTGAGCGCGCGCATCCTCGTGGTGGACAACTACGACAGCTTCGTCTTCAACCTTGTTCAGTACCTCTACCAGCTCGGTGCGGAGTGCGAAGTGCGCCGCAACGACGAGGTCGAGCCCGGCCACGCCCAGGACGGCTTCGACGGCGTCCTGCTGTCGCCCGGCCCCGGCGCGCCCGAACAGGCCGGTGTCTGCATCGACATGGTGCGGCACTGCGCCGACACCGGCGTCCCCGTCTTCGGCGTGTGCCTCGGCATGCAGTCGATGGCCGTCGCCTACGGCGGGGTCGTCGACCGGGCGCCCGAGCTGCTGCACGGCAAGACCTCGCCCGTCACCCACGAGGGCAAGGGCGTCTTCAACGGCCTCCCCTCGCCCTTCACGGCCACCCGCTACCACTCGCTGGCCGTGGAGCGGTCGAGCTGGCCGGACGAGCTGGAGATCACCGCCTGGACCGACAACGGCATCGCGATGGGTCTGCGCCACCGCGACCTGCCCGTCGAGGGCGTGCAGTTCCACCCGGAGTCGGTGCTCACCGAGTGGGGACACCGGATGCTCGCCAACTGGCTCGTCGCCTGCGGGGACACGGGGGCGGTGGAACGGTCGGCCGGGCTCGCCCCGGTGGTGGGCAAGGCAGGGGCGTGACCGCACTCCGGCCCGAGCAGGACCCCCTGCTCGTTCCGAAGCCGACGTCGTACGGCACGGGATTCGTCTCGCAGCCGCTGCCGCCGGAGGACGACCCGACGATGACCCTGCGCCGGGTCGAGCCCGTGGTGCCGCCGGTCACCGGCGGCCGGGCCGAGCGGCGAAGGGCGGCCGGGCGGTCCGCCGCCTCCGCCGCACCCGGAGGGCGCGCCGCGCGCCGCCGTGCCGCGCAGCGCGCCGCGCGCGCCGGCCGGGACAGCGTGGGCGTCGTCGTGAGCCGGCTCGTCGGGGAGCTGTTCATCACCCTCGGCGTCCTCATGCTGCTGTTCGTCGCCTACCAGTTGTGGTGGACGAACGTCATCGCCCAGCGGCAGGCCGGTGGGGCGGCCGACAGCCTGCAGAACAGCTGGGAGAAGGGCGACGGCCCCGACCGCTCGGCGGGGACGTTCTCGCCCGGCCAGGGCTTCGCCATCCTCTACATCCCCTCGCTGGACGTGAAGACTCCCATCGCCCAGGGCGTCAACAAGCACAAGGTCCTCGACCGCGGCCTGGTCGGGCATTACGAGGGCGACGGGGCCGGCGCGCTGAAGACGGCGATGCCCTGGGACAAGCAGGGCAACTTCGCGCTGGCCGGGCACCGCAACACGCACGGGGAGCCGTTCCGTTACGTCAACCGGCTGCAACCCGGCGACAAGATCGTCGTGGAGACGAAGGACACCTTCTACACGTATGAGATGACCAGCCGCCTGGACCAGACGTCCCCGGCGAACATCCGGGTCATCCAGCCCGTGCCCGCCGGATCGGGCTTCCGGGCACCGGGCCGCTACATCACCCTGACCACCTGTACTCCCGAGTTCACCAGTACGTACCGCATGATCGTGTGGGGCAAGATGGTCGACGAGCGGCCCCGGAGCAAGGGCAAGCCGGACGCGCTCGTCAACTGAGACACGCGCACTTGTACGCGAGATTGCGCGAACATCGAATCGGGGTACGAACGTCTGTGGCACGGACTGACCGCGTGCGGGGCCGCATCGCCGCCACCGTCAGCGTCATCGGCGAGCTACTGATCACCGCAGGCGTGATCATGGCCCTCTTCGTCGTCTACTCCCTGTGGTGGACGAACGTCCTCGCCGACCGCGAGGCCGAGCGCCAGGGCAACCAGGTGCGCGAGACCTGGGCCAAGTCCCCCTCGGGCCCGGGCGCGCTCGACACCAAGGACGGCATCGGCTTCCTGCACGTCCCGGCCATGAAGAACGGCGAGGTGCTGGTCAAGGCCGGCACCGGCAGCAAGGTCCTCAACGAGGGCGTCGCCGGCTTCTACCGCGAGCCGGTGAAGGCCGGCATGCCCTGGGACAAGCAGGGCAACTTCACGCTGGCCGCGCACCGCGACGGGCACGGCGCGAAGTTCCACAACATCGACAAGGTCAGGAAGGGCGACGTCGTCGTCTTCGAGACGCGCGACGTCTGGTACGTCTACAAGGTCTACGCCGACCTCAAGCAGACCTCGCGCTACAACGTCGACGTCCTCGACTCCGTGCCCAAGGAGTCCGGGAAGACCGCACCGGGCCGCTTCCTCACCCTGACGACCTGCACGCCGGTCTACACCTCCGACTACCGCTACATCGTCTGGGCCGAACTGGACCGTACCGAAAAGGTCGACGCCAAGCGCACCCCTCCCAAGGAACTGCGCTAGCGGCCCGCACGCGGACGGCGAGAAGCCCCGGCACCCGTGGAGGGTGCCGGGGCTTCTTCGTGCCGTCTACGGGGCGGTCAGGACCGCCGGCCGCCCGGCAGGCCGCCGAAGAGGCCGCCGATGTCCTGGTTGCCGCCCGTCTGGCCGCCGGTCTGGCCCGCGGTCTGACCGCCGGGGCCCTGGGCCACGGTGGTGATGTTGACGGGGGTGTCCTTGGGCACCTGGGTGCCGGCGCCCGGGTCGGTGACGAGCACCACGGCGTTGTCGTCCTGCGGGCCGGCGATGTTGCCGACCTTCAGGCCGGCGGCCGTCAGGGCGTTCTTGGCGTCCTTGAGCTTCTGGGTGACCACGCCGGGCACGGCCACCTTCTGGCCCGCGCCCTTGGAGACGAAGAGGGTCACCGTCGAGCCCTGGCGGGCGGAGGTGTTGCCGTCGGGGCTCTGGCGCACGACCGTGCCGGCCGGCTTGTCGGCGGAGTCCTCTTCCTCCTTGGCGACCTGGAAGCCGTTGTCGGTCAGCTGCTTCTTGGCGGCCTCGAAGGGCTGGCCGACGACGGACGGGACCGTTTTGGTCGCGGCCGCGGAGGCGACGGTGAGGGTGACCTCGGTGCCCTTCTCGGCCTTCTCCCCGCCCTTGGGGTCCTGGCCGAGGACGGTGCCCGCGGTCCGCTCGGACTCCTTCTGCGTCTGCTTGACGGTGAAGCCCTTGCCTTCGAGCGTCGCCTTCGCCTCGTCGAAGGAGGCGCCGAGCACGTCCGGCACGAGGACCTTCTCCGCGCCCTTGGAGATGACGACCTTGACCTGGCTGTCCCGCTCCACCTTGGACCCGGCCTTGGGGTCCTGGTCGCAGATCTTGTCCTTGGGCTGATCGCAGAACTTCTTGTCGCCCTCGACGACCTTGAAGCCGCCGTTCTCCCCGGCCCGCTGGGCCTCCGCCAGCGTCTGCCCGGTCAGCGGCGGCACCGTCACCTGGGAGTTGTTGCCGCCGCTGCTGAACAGCGACTTGCCGATGAAGATGGCGCCGACGAGCACGAGGATGCCCGCGACCACGAGCAGGATGGTGGAGAGGTTGCTCTTCTTGCCGCCCCCGCCACGGTGCCCGCCGCCGGTGCCGTCGTTGTAGCCGCCGTACCCGCCGCCGTCGGCGACGGGCGGCATCATCGACGTCTGCCCGGCCGGGGCGTGGTCGTGCTGCCGCAGCATGGTGGTGGGCTGGTCCTCGGTGCCGTAGCCCACCACGCCCATGGACGCGGTGGCGGCAACGGGCTGGCCCTCCAGGGCCGCCTCGATGTCGGCGCGCATCTCGTCGGCCGACTGGTAGCGGTAGTCCGGGTCCTTGGTCAGCGCCTTGAGGACGATGGCGTCCATCTCCGGCGTGATCTCGGGGTCGTGGATGCTCGGCGGGTTCGGCTCCTCGCGCACGTGCTGGTAGGCCACGGCCACCGGCGAGTCGCCCACGAACGGCGGACGGACCGTCAGCAGCTCGTAGAGCAGGCAGCCGGTGGAGTAGAGGTCGGAACGCGCGTCGACCTGCTCGCCCTTGGCCTGCTCGGGCGAGAGGTACTGGGCCGTGCCGATGACGGCCGCGGTCTGCGTCATCGTCATGCCGGAGTCGCCCATCGCCCGGGCGATGCCGAAGTCCATGACCTTGACCTGGCCGGTGCGGGTCAGCATGACGTTGGCGGGCTTGATGTCGCGGTGGACGATGCCGGCCCGGTGGGAGTACTCCAGCGCCTGCAGGACGCCGATGGTCATCTCCAGCGACCGCTCGGGCAGCAGCTTGCGGCCGGAGTGCAGCAGCTCGCGCAGGGTCGACCCGTCGACGTACTCCATGACGATGTACGGGATCGAGACCCCGTCGACGTAGTCCTCGCCGGTGTCGTACACGGCGACGATCGACGGGTGGTTGAGCGAGGCGGCCGACTGGGCCTCACGACGGAACCGGGCCTGGAAGGACGGGTCGCGGGCGAGGTCCACCCGCAGCGTCTTCACGGCGACGGTGCGGCCGAGCCGGGTGTCGTGACCGAGGTACACCTCGGCCATGCCACCGCGGCCGAGCACCGAGCCCAGCTCGTACCGGCCGCCGAGGCGACGCGGCTCTTCCATAGCTCCAGCCCTTCCGTTTCCCTGACCGCACCTTCGATACGTCCGACGGTGTGCTGTCCGGCATACCGTACCCGGCACACCGTGCCCGTTCCGGGCGTGACGGCCACCCGATACACGACCGGTACCGATGGAATCGGCGATCGGCTGCTACGGGTGAGCCGGCTCACTTCTCCGTGCTGAGCACCGCCTGCATCACGCTCTTCGCGACGGGCGCGGCGAGCTTGCCACCGGCGATGTCGTCACGGAGCGTCTCCGAGCTCTCGATGACGACCGCGACGGCCACGGGCGAGCCGTTGCCCGTCTTGGCGTAGGAGATGAACCACGCGTACGGGTTGCCGCTGTTGTCGACACCGTGCTGCGCGGTACCGGTCTTGCCACCGACCTTGACGCCGTCGATCTGGGCCGCGGTTCCGGTGCCCTTCTCGACCACGGTCTCCATGATGCTCTGCAGCTTCCGCGCGTTGTCGGCGGAGACCGGCTGGCTCATCTCCTTGGGCGTGTGGTGCTCGATGACGTTCAGGTTGGGCGCGCGCAGCTTGTCGACCATGTACGGCTCCATGAGCTTGCCGTTGTTGGCGACCGCGGCGGCGACCATGGCCATCTGCAGCGGGGTCACGCGGTTGGACGCCTGGCCGATGCCGGCCATGGCGTTCTGCGGACGGTTGTCCTTGGGGAAGACGCTGGGCACGGCGCGCACGGGCGTGTCGACCGGCTTGTTGAAGCCGAACTTGTTCGCCGTCTCGATCATCTTCTTGTTGCCGAGGTCGGCGCTGACCTTGCCGAAGACGGTGTTGCAGGAGACCCGCAGGGCCTCGCGCAGCGAGGCGTCCTTGCAGGGCAGGTCGCCCTCGTTCTTCAGCTGGATGCCCGAGGTGTCCGGCAGGACCCACGGCAGCGGCGAGTCGGTCTTGGAGTCGACGTCCTTGTACAGGCCGTGCTCCAGCGCCGCGGCGGCCGTGACGACCTTGAAGGTCGAGCCCGGCGGGTAGGTCTGCTTCAGCGCCCGGTTGAGCATGGGCTGGTTCTTGTCGGCCTGCAGCTCCTTCCACGCCTTGTCGTCCTGGGCCCCGGCGATCGTCGAGGGGTCGTAGGAGGGCGTGGAGGCCAGGGCGAGGATCTTGCCGGTGCGCGGGTCGATGGCGGCGACGGCGCCCTTCGACTTGCCGAGGCCCTTGAAGGCGGCCTCCTGGGCCTTGGCGTTGAGGGTGGTGATCACGTCACCGCCCTTCTTGCCCTTGCCGGTGATCATGTCGACCGTGCGGTTGAAGAACAGCCGGTCGTCGTCACCGGTGAGGACCTTGTCCTCCAGCTTCTCGATCTGGTTCGCGTCGAACACCTGCGAGCTGTAGCCCGTGACCGGGGCCCACATGTCGCCGTTCTTGTAGGTGCGCTTGAACTTGAAGTCGATGCCGCCGGTCTCCTGGGAGCCGGTGATGGCCTGGCCGTCGACGATGATGTTGCCGCGCGGCTGGCTGTAGCGGGCGATCGTCACGCGGCGGTTGTGCTTGTTGGCCTTGAGTTCGTCGGCCTGGACGAACTGGATCCAGTTGTCCCGGACCATCAGGGCGAGGATGAGGAGACCGCAGAAGATGGCGATCCGGCGCACGGGCTTGTTCACGGGCGGACCACCTGGGTCATCTCGGCGTCGGGGGACGGGGCGGGGGCCGGGGCGGGACGCCGTGCGGTGTCGCTGATCTTGATCAGAACGGCGATGAGCGCCCAGTTGGCGATGACGGAGGAACCACCCTGGGCCATGAACGGCATGGTCATACCGGTCAGCGGGATGAGGCCCATGACACCGCCGGCGACCACGAAGACCTGGATCGCGAAGGCGCCGGACAGACCGGTCGCGAGCAGCTTGCCGAAGGGGTCCCGGGCGGCCAGCGCCGTACGGACGCCCCGCTCCACGATCAGGCCGTAGACGAGCAGTATGGCCATGACGCCGGCCAGGCCCAGCTCCTCGCCGACCGTGGCCAGGATGAAGTCGGAGTTGGCCGCGAAGCCGATCAGGTCGGAGTGGCCCTGGCCCCAGCCGGTGCCGAAGACGCCGCCGGAGCCGAAGGCCATCAGGGCCTGGGCGATCTGGTCGGAGCTGCCGTCCTTGAACGCGTCGAAGGGGTGCAGCCAGGCGTCGACGCGCTGCTGGACGTGGTGCTCGAAGGTGGACACGGCGACCGCGCCGACGGCGGACATCAGCAGACCGAAGACGATCCAGCTGGTGCGCTCGGTCGCGACGTAGAGCATCACGACGAACATGCCGAAGAACAGCAGCGACGTACCGAGGTCGGTCTCGAAGACCAGGATCAGGATGGAGAACGCCCAGACCGCCAGGATCGGGCCGAGGTCACGGCCGCGCGGCAGGTACAGGCCCATGAAGCGGCGGCTGGCCAGGGCCAGCGCGTCGCGCTTCACCATCAGATAGCCGGCGAAGAAGATCGATAGGACGATCTTGGCGAACTCACCGGGCTGGATCGAGCCGAGGCCCGGGATGGTGATCCAGATGCGCGCACCGAACTTCGCGGGGAAGAACATCGGCGCGACCAGCAGGATCAGCGCGGCCACCATGGAGATGTAGGTGTAGCGCTGGAGGATGCGGTGGTCCTTCAGCACGATCAGCACGGCCACGAACAGCGCGATGCCCAGCGCCGAGAACATCAGCTGGTTGGTGGCGCTGGCCGTGAAGAACTTCCGGGCCTGCAGCCGCGGCGACTGGTCGAGCCGCCAGATGATGACCAGACCGATGCCGTTGAGGAGCGTGGCAAGCGGCAGCAGCAGGGGATCGGCGTACTTGGCGAACTTCCGCACCACCAGGTGCCCGACGCCCGCCATCAGGCCGAGGCCGACGCCGTAGCCGAGCAGGCCGGAGGGCATCTCGCCGTCCATGGCGAGGCCCACGTTGGCGTACGCGAAGCAGGGGATGAGCACGGCGAAGGCCAGCAGCGCGAGCTCGGTGTTGCGCCGGCTCGGCGGCCCCGCGGTGCTGATCGTCGTGGTGTTGGAGGTGTTCGGCATGGGTGAAATCGCTGACATGGCGTTGATGGCCCCTTACGGCTTCACTGCTGAGCGCTGCTGCACTGCGGGACCAACTTCTGCTCTTCCTCGGTGAGGGTGGGGCCGGGGGACGGGGTCGGCGTGGCCTGGGCGCGGCTGCGGGCGTCGGCCGCGTCCTTCGCGGGGTCCTTGGTCGCGCCGCCGGTCCGGTCCGCGTTCTGCTTCTCGCTCTCGCGCTGCTGCTGCTCGGCCTTGCGCCGCTCGTCCGCCTTCTTGCAGGCGCCGGCGAGCGTGCCCAGCTCCTTGGCCTTCTGCAGGGCCTGGTCGCGGCTGCCGACCGCGATCGTGTCCACGACGCGGCTGCGCTGGTCGAACGGGAGGTACTTGAGTTCGATCTCGGGGTGGTCCTGATAGAGCTTGCTCAGGCTCACCCATGCCAGGTCCTGGTTGATGCCCTGGTAGACGGCCACGTGGTCGTTGTCCTTGGTGCCCACGTAGTACTGCGTCTGCGTCCACTGGTAGCCGCCGTACAGGCCGCCGCCGATGACGCCGAGCGCCAGGGCGATGATCAGCGACCGCTTGAGCCACTTGCCCTTGCGCTGCGGCTTGACGAAGTCCTCGTCCGTGAACGGACCGAAGCCCTCCGGCGTGCCCATGCCCGGGTCGCCGCTGCCCGGCGGACCGAAGGCGCCGTGCGGGCCGTCCTGCGGCGGCACGGGCCGGTTGGCGCGGGCGTGCTCGGCGGCGCGGCCGGCCGGGGTCTGCATGGCGCCGTTGTCGCCGAGCTGCATCTGGTTCTCGGCGACCGCGCCGACGATCACGGGCGTGTCGTTGAGCTGGCCGGCCAGGGTGTCACCGCCGTCGACGTCGAGGACGTCGGCGACGATGCAGGTGATGTTGTCGGGGCCGCCGCCGCGCAGGGCGAGCTGGATGAGCTCCTGGATCGTCTCGTGCGGGCCCTGGTAGCTGGCGAGCGTCTCCTCCATCGTCTGGTGGCTGACGACGCCGGAGAGTCCGTCGGAGCAGATCAGGTAGCGGTCACCGGCGCGCACCTCGCGGATGGAGAGGTCCGGCTCCACGTGGTCGCCGCTGCCCAGCGCGCGCATCAGCAGGGAGCGCTGCGGGTGGGTGGTGGCCTCCTCCTCGGTGATGCGCCCCTCGTCGACCAGGCGCTGCACCCAGGTGTGGTCCTGCGTGATCTGGGTGAGGACGCCGTCGCGCAGCAGGTACGCGCGCGAGTCGCCGACGTGCACCAGGCCCAGGCGCTGACCCGTCCACAGCAGGGCGGTGAGGGTGGTGCCCATGCCCTCCAGCTGCGGGTCCTCCTCGACCATGACGCGCAGCTGCTCGTTGGCACGCTGCACGGCACTGCCGAGCGAGGTGAGGATGTCCGAGCCCGGGACGTCGTCGTCGAGCGTGACGAGGGTGGAGATCACCTCGGAGGAGGCGACCTCGCCCGCGGCCTGGCCGCCCATGCCGTCGGCGATGGCGAGCAGCCGGGGGCCGGCGTAACCGGAGTCCTCGTTGCCCTCCCGGATCATGCCCTTGTGCGATCCGGCGGCGAAGCGCAGAGACAGACTCATGCGCACCTCGCCCGTCGGCTCCGGGTACAGCCCCTTCCCAGCCACGCTGCCCACCCTCCGGTCGTCATGGTCCTACTACTTCCGCAGCTCGATGACGGTCTTGCCGATGCGGATCGGCGCGCCGAGCGGGATCGGGGTCGGAGTGGTCAGCCGGGTCCGGTCGAGATAGGTGCCGTTGGTCGACCCGAGGTCCTCGACGATCCACTGGCCGTCGCGGTCGGGGTAGATCCTGGCATGCCTGCTGGAGGCGTAGTCGTCGTCCAGCACGATCGTCGAGTCGTGGGCGCGGCCGAGGGAGATGGTCTGGCCCTGCAGGGCCACGGTGGTGCCGGTGAGGGTGCCCTCCGAGACCACCAGCTTGGTGGGTGCGCCGCGGCGGCCGCGGTCGGCCCGGCGGCCGCCGGACTGCTGCTGGCGCTGCTGCGGCGGTGCGGTCTGCTGCTGCGCGCGCTGTGCCTGTCCGGCAGCGCCGGCCCCGCGGCGGGAGCCGCGCTGCGTCACGCGGGTGCCGAAGAGATCGCTGCGAATGACCTGGACGGCCACGATGACGAACAGCCACAGTACGGCGAGGAAACCCAACCGCATGACCGTGAGGGTCAGCTCTGACATTGCCCCCGCTTCACCCTTCGGCTTGCCGATAAACGATGGTGGTGCTGCCCACGACGATGCGTGAGCCGTCGCGGAGCGTAGCGCGCGTGGTGTGCTGTCCGTCCACCACGATGCCGTTCGTCGACCCCAGGTCCTGGATCGTCGCGGGGGTGCCGACCCGGATTTCACAGTGCCGGCGCGAGACGCCGGGGTCGTCGATGCGTACGTCCGCTTCCGTGCTGCGGCCCAGCACCAGGGTGGGCCGCGAGATCTGGTGACGGGTGCCGTTGATCTCGATCCAGCGGCGCGTCTGTGCCCCCGGCACGGCGCCGGGACCCGGGCCGCCGGAGCGCGGCTGCGGGCGGGCGCCGGGCGGCGGGGTGCTGGGCATGGGCGGCGCGCCGGCGGGCTGCGGCGGGTAGCCGGCTCCGCTGGTCGGGGCGCTGCCCGAGGTGCGCGGTCCGGCCGCCGGCCGGCCGTGCGGGTCCTGCGACTCGCTGGAGGCGAGGGTGCGGCTGCGCACCCGGTACAGACCGGTGTCGAGGTCGTCGGCCTTCTCCAGGTGGACCTTGATGGTCCCCATGAAGGTGTACCGCTGCTGCTTGGCGTAGTCGCGGACCATGCCGGACAGCTCGTCGCCGAGCTGGCCGGAGTACGGGCTCAGGCGCTCGAAGTCCGGCGCGCTGAGCTCGACGATGAAGTCGTTCGGGACGACGGTGCGGTCACGGTTCCAGATGGTCGCGTTGTTGTCGCACTCCCGCTGGAGTGCGCCCGCGATCTCGACCGGCTGCACCTCGGACTTGAACACCTTGGCGAAGGTGCCGTTCACGAGACCTTCGAGACGCTGCTCGAAGCGCTTCAGTACTCCCACGGGGCACCTCCTTCCCTCAGTGACGTCTCTGATGCTCAGTGTCGTTCCTGATACTGCTTACTGATCGTATCCACGCGTCGGGAAAACAGCTGGTTCCCCTTCGGCGCCAGGAGTGACGAGTGTCGCCTTCGCGCGGTCGCCTACGGGGGATCGTAGAGGCGGCCTGACGCCAGTGTCCCGCAACCGGAGCCCTCCCCGCGGCCCCCCGGAGGACGGGCCGGGGGCCATGAGTGTGAAGCCACCCTCCGGAGCGTGCTAATGTTCTGCATGTCGGAAGGCGGACGGACAAGAACCGGGCGGAAAAGCCGGGGGAACGGTCCAAAAGCAGAAGACACACCCATGCGCGGGTGGCGGAATAGGCAGACGCGCTGGATTCAGGTTCCAGTGCCCGAAAGGGCGTGGGGGTTCAACTCCCCCCTCGCGCACCATCGCTCCCCAGGTCTTCGGACCTGGGGAGCTTTGTTTTTCCCCGGCACTGTGAGATGACGCACCCCCGCACGCCGGTGCGACTTCCGTACGCCCCTTCCCGCCCGACGTCCGGCCGGTACCGTCGTGGGCAGTTGACGCCCGCGGGTCGCAGAGGCCGGAAGAACCGGGAAACCGGGCTCCGGGAAAAGGGGAGGGGCGCTGTCATGCCGCGACTGCCGTACGTACCCGGATTCGCCCGGCCGCCGGTGGCCTGGGAGGGCCGCCGGCCCGGCAAGGCGGCCGGGAAGGCGCTGCGCGAGGCGGTGCGCCGCTCCGCGCACGCCGACTGGAAGCCCGGCGCCGGGCGGCCCGGCGCCGTGGAGTCCGTCGAGGCGGCGAACGCCGGCCGGCTGCCGGAGCTGACGCCGATCCGGGTGGGCCGCATGGCCGCCTCCCCCTTCGCCTTCCTGCGCGGCTCGGCCGGGCTGATGGGTTACGACCTGGCCGACTCGCCCGTCACCGGCGTCGGCGCCCAGCTGTGCGGGGACGCCCACGCCGCCAACTTCGGGCTGTACGGCGACGCCCGCGGCGAACTCATCATCGATCTGAACGACTTCGACGAGACCCTGCACGGGCCGTGGGAGTGGGACGTCAAGCGGCTGGCCGCCTCCCTGGTGCTGGCCGGCCGGGAGGCCGGGGCGGACGAGCTCGTCTGCCGGGCGGCGGCGCGGGACGCGGTGGGCGCCTACCGCCACACGATGCGGCTGCTGGCCCGCATGCCCGTGACGGCGGCCTGGAACGCCATCGCCGACGAGGAGCTCGTCTCGCACGCGGACGCCCATCAACTGGTGGGCACGCTGGAGCGGGTCGGGGAGAAGGCCCGGCGGAACACCAGCGCGCGCTTCGCGGCCCGGGCGACCGAGAAGGACGGCACGGGCGGCCGGCGGTTCGTGGACGCGCCCCCGGTGCTGCGCCGGCTGCCGGAGCGGGAGGCGGCGGCGGTGGCCGCGGCGCTGGGCACGTACCGGACCACGCTCCCGGAGGAGCTGCTGCCGCTGCTGGCCCGGTACGCGATACAGGACGTGGCGTTCCGCGTGGTGGGCACGGGCAGTGTCGGCCTGCGCTCGTACGTGGTGCTGCTGCTCGACCACCGGGGCGAGGCGCTGGTGCTGCAGGTGAAGGAGGCGCGGCCCTCCGTCCTGCTGCCGTACGCCGAGAAGGCGGGCTTCGCCGCGCCGGCACCCGGGCACGAGGGGCGGCGCGTGGTGCTCGGGCAGAAGTCGATGCAGGTCGTCAGCGACGTGCTGCTGGGCTGGACGACGGTCGAGGGCCGGCCGTACCAGGTGCGGCAGTTCCGCAACCGCAAGGGGAGCGTGGACCCGGCGGCGCTGGCCCCCGACGAGATCGACGACTACGGGCGCATGACGGGCGCGCTGCTGGCGCGGGCACACGCGCACAGCGCCGATCCGCTGCTGATAGCCGGCTACTGCGGCAAGGGCGAGGAGCTGGACGAGGCCGTCGCGGCCTTCGCGGTGGCCTACGCCGACCGTACCGAGGCGGATCACGCCGAGCTCCTCGCCGCGGTGCGGAGCGGGCGGCTGGCGGCGGAGACGGGCGTGTAGCGCGGGCGTGCAGGACGGGCCGGCGCGCGCGGGGACGGGCGTGCCCGGTGGTGCGGGGGTGCGTGGGGGGAACCGGCGCCGGGTGCCGGCGGCCACCTCGTACCCTGGGCGGGTGACGAATCCGGAAGCCGAAGAGAGCCGGGCCGAGGACGCCGCCGCCGAGCGGCTCGCGCAGGCGGTGCGGGCAGCGGAACAGGCGTTGATCGAGTTCGAGATCGCGGTCGAGACCTTCCGGGTGGAGGTCGAGAACTTCTCCCGGCTGCACCACCAGCGGCTGGGGCCCATGTACGCCCGCCTCGACGAGCTGGACGCGCTGATCGCGGAGGCGGTCGCGGCCCGCTCCGGGGACGCCGAGGACCTGCGGCGGGCGCGCGAGGCGCGCGCGCTGGTGCAGCCGATGCCCCAGGTGGAGGAGCTGTTCGGCGGCTGGATGGACAGCGAGGGGCTCTCCCCCGAGGCGACGGCGATGCTCACCGAACGGCCGGTGCGGCCGCCGAGGCGGGTGCGGCCCAGCGACGAGGCCCGGCGCGCCTACCGCGAGCTGGTGCGCAAGGCGCACCCCGACCTCGCGGCGGACGAGGCCGACCGGCAGCGGCGGGAGACCTTCATCGTGCGCGTGAACGCCGCGTACGCCGACGGCGACGAGGCGCTGCTGGGGGAGCTGGCCGCGGAGTGGGCGGCGGGACCGCTGCCCGCCCAGCGCCGGGCGAGCCGCGGCGAGGAGCTGTACGAGCGGCTGGAGTGGCTGGCCGAGCGGAAGGAAATGCTCGCGGCGGTGGCCGCCGAGCTGGAGGCGTCCGCGATCGGCGCGATGATCAAGATGGCGCCGGAGGACCCGGACGGGTTGCTGGCGGAGATCGCCGACGGGCTGCTGGGGCAGATCGCCGAGCGGGAGGCTCATCTGGCCTCGCTGGTCGGGTAGCGTCGGAGGCATGCATTTTGGTTCCGGTGTGCCCACGGTCGGTGTCGACGTCCTCTCGCCCGACGATTTCCTGCTGGACGTCCGTGAGGACGACGAGTGGCGGGCCGGGCACGCCGAGGGCGCGCTGCACATTCCGATGAGCGACTTCGTGGCGCGTTTCGGCGAGCTGACGGAGAAGGCCCCCGACGGCGGCCGCATCCATGTCATCTGCCGGTCCGGCGGCCGTTCGGCACAGGTCACGGCGTACCTGGTGCAGCAGGGCATGGACGCGGTGAACGTCGACGGCGGCATGCAGTTCTGGGCGGCCTCGGGCCGTCCGGTCGTGGGCGCCGACGGTGGCCCCGGCGCGGTGATCTGACGCTCGCGCGCTGATCCGGCGCCCGGTACGGGCCGCCGTCTCAGGCGAGGGGGTGGGCGGCCAGGAGGTCGCCCAGGGCCTCCTCGTGGGCGGCGGCCGGGCCCAGGGAGAGCTCCAGCTGCTTGGCCCAGGCGTGGTAGCGGTGCAGGGCGTACTCCGTGTCCGCACCGAAGCCGCCGTGCAGGTGCTGTGCGGTCTGGACGACGCGGCGCACTCCCTCGGCGGCCCAGATCTTGGCGACGGCGAGGTCCGCGGCGGCCGGCAGCGGCCCGTCCGCGCCGGACTCGATGCGCCAGGCGGCCTGCCAGAGCGTGGCCTCCATCGCCTGCAGGTCGATGTAGCGGTCGGCGGCCTGGACGGCGACCGCCTGGAACGTGGCGAGGGGGAAGCCGAACTGCTCCCGGGTGCTCGTGTACGCGCTGGTCATGCGGGCCGCGGCGAGGCCCACGCCGAGCGCGAGGGCGCATGTGCCGCAGATCAGCAGGGAACGCAGCCACGGCCAGGCGCCGTCCGCGGTGAGGACGTCGGCGCGGTCGACGCGCACGGAGTCCAGGCTCAGCTCGGCATAGGGCTCACCGCTGGTGGAGACCTGGTCGGCGAGGACGACGCCGGGCCGGCCGGGGGCGAGCAGGACGAGGACGGTGCGGCCCGCGGCGGTGCGGGCGGGCAGCAGCACACGGTCGGCGCTCCGGGCCCAGGGGACGGCCGTCTGCACGCCGTCGAGCACCCAGTGGTCGCGCTCCGGGCGGGCGGCGACGGCCCGTTCGGCCGCGTCGTGACCGGTGCGGCCGCTGGCGGCCACGGTGACGACGAGCTCGCCGCGCCCGATCGCCGGCAACAGCTGCTGCGCCGCCGGGCCGCCGTACGTGCGCAGGGTCAGGGCGGCCGCGCCCGTTTCCAACAGGGGCACCCGGGCCAGGACCTGCCCGGCCTCGCGCAGCAGCAGGCACAGGGCGATCGGCCCCAGGCCCGCCCCGCCCTGCTCGGCCGGGAGGGGCAGGCTCAGCAGGTCGGCGTCGGCCAGCCGCCGCCACAGCGCGCGGTCGATGTCCTCGGCGACCGCGCCCGGCACCAGGGCCGGGCTGGGCACGCCGTCGGGGGCGACCCCGGCGAGCACGGCGGCGGCCGCCTCGGCCACGGCCTGCTGTTCCTCGGTGAAGGTGAAGTCCACTGCCGTCCTCCAGCCCTTCGACGCTCCAGCCCTTCGACAGTCCGGCCTTCGACAGCCGGCCTTCGACAGTCCGGCCCTTCGACAGCCGGCAGGCGTCTGTTTCTGACGGGCCGTCACGATAGGGCAGGGGGCGGCAAGGGGGAACCTCAGCGGTCGAAGTCCAGCTCCACCTTCTCCGTGACCGGGTGCGACTGGCAGGCCAGGACGTAACCGGCGTCCAGCTCCTCCTGCTCCAGCGCGAAGTTGCGGTCCATCCGCACCTCGCCCGAGACCAGGTAGGCCCGGCACGTCCCGCACACCCCGCCCTTGCAGGCGTAGGGGGCGTCGGCGCGGTTGCGCAGCACCGTCTCCAGCAGCGTCTCCCCCTCCCGCACCGGCCAGCTGCCGCCGCGCCCGTCCAGCTGGGCGGTCACCGTGCTGTGCTCGGGTGCCGGAGGCCCGGAGGTGGCGGCCTCCTCCCCCGGCGACGCCTCCTCCACGTGGAAGAGCTCCTGGTGGATCCGGTCCCGGGCCACCCCGAGACCGTGCAACGCCCGCTCAGCACCCTGCACCAGCCCGTAGGGCCCGCACAGGAACCAGCCGTCGACGGATTCCACCGGCAGCAGCGCGGGCAGCAGCCGCGTCAGCCGCTCCTCGTCCAGCCGCCCGGAGGCGGGCCCCGCCTGCTGCTCCTCGCGGGAGAGCGTCTGGACGAGCTGGAGCCGGTCGGGGTAGCGGTCCTTGAGCTCGGCGACCTCGTCCAGGAACATCGTCGACGCCGTGGTGCGGTCGCTGCGTATGAGGCAGAACCGGGCGGCGCTCTCGCGCGCCAGCAGGGTCGAGACGATCGACAGGACGGGCGTGATGCCGCTGCCGCCGACGATGGCGGCGAAGTGCCCGGGGCGGGGCTCCAGCACGAACCGCCCGGCCGGGGCCATCACCTCCACGGTGTCTCCCGCGACCAGCTCCTTGAGGGCGTAGGTGGAGAACACGCCGCCGTCCACCAGCCGCACCGCCACCCGCAGCGTCCGCGGCCCGTCCGGGCCCGGCGCCTGCCCGCAGAGGGAGTACGTCCGGCGTATCTCGGCACCGTCGACGGTCCGGCGCAGGGCGAGGTGCTGGCCGGGCGCGTGGCGGAAGCTCGCGCGCAGCTCCGGGGGCACGGCCAGGGTGACGGCGACCGAGTCGTCCGTGAGCGGCTCGACGGCCGTCACGCGCAGCCGGTGGAAGGCACCATGGCGGGCCGCTGCCATCTACAGCTCCTTGAAGTGGTCGAACGGTTCGCGGCATGCCTCGCAGCGGCGCAGGGCCTTGCAGGCGGTGGACGAGAAGCGGCTCAGCAGCGTGGTCTCGGTGGATCCGCAGTGGGGGCAGCGGATGCCCAGGCCGACCGCCACCGGACCCGCGGGACCCGTGGGGCGCGGGGGCGCTATCCCGAACTCCTCCAGCTTGCGCCGTCCTTCGGCGGTGATGTCGTCCGTGGACCAGGCGGGGGAGAGGACCGTGCGCACCTCGACCTCGGGCACGCCGCGCTCGCGCAGCACCCGCTCGATGTCCGCCGACATCGTCTCCACGGCCGGGCAGCCGGTGTAGGTGGGGGTGAGCTCCACCTCCACCCGGCCGGCGCCGGTGACGTGCAGGGCGCGCAGCACGCCCAGCTCGGCCAGGGTCAGCACGGGCAGCTCGGGGTCGGGGACGGACCCGGCCAGTGCGCGGAGCTCCTCCTCCAGCGGAGTGGGCGCGCTCACCACGACGCCCCCGGGTGGCTGCGGTGCAGATGCTGCATCTCCGCGAGCATCCGGCCGAACGGCTCGGTGTGGATGCCCTGTCGGCCGGCACCCGCCGTCCAGGCGCCGCTCTGCGGGCCGCCGGGCAGGGTCAGCGTGGCCTGCTCGACGACGCCGGTCACCGCGGTGAGCCAGCCGTCGTGCAGCGCCGTCCAGTCGACGGGCAGCCCGTCCACCGGCTCGAAGAGCTCGCCCGTGTACCGCCACAGGGCGTCCAGGGCGCGCTGCATGCGCTCGTGGCTCTCGGGGGTGCCGTCGCCGAGGCGCAGCGTCCAGTGCTCCGCGTGGTCGCGGTGGTAGGCGACTTCCTTGACGGCCTTCGCCGCCAGCGGCGCCAGCGGCCCGTCCTCGGCGGCCAGCCGGCCGTACAGCAACTGCTGGTAGACGGAGAAGTACAGCTGGCGGGCGATGGTGTGGGCGAAGTCGCCGTTGGGCTGCTCGACGAGCTGGACGTTGCGGAAGGCCCGCTCCTCCCGGAGGTAGGCGAGTTCGTCCTCGTCGCCGACGAGGGAGAGCAGGGTGCGGGCCTGGCCGAGCAGGTCGAGGGCGATGTTGGCGAGGGCGACGTCCTCCTCCAGCACGGGCGCGTTCCCGGCCCACTCCCCCAGCCGGTGGGAGAGCACCAGGGCGTCGTCGCCCAGCGCCAGCGCGGCGGCCGTGCCGAGGGGTGCGGGGGTCGTACGGGCGGGGCTCACAGGTGCCGCACCCCCTCGGGGATGTCGTAGAAGGTCGGGTGGCGGTAGGGCTTGTCGGCGGCGGGCTCGAAGAAGGGGTCCTTCTCGTCGGGCGAGGAGGCGGTGACGGCCGTGGAGGGCACCACCCAGATCGAGACGCCCTCGGAGCGCCGGGTGTAGAGGTCGCGTGCGTTGCGCAGGGCCATCTCCGCGTCCGGGGCGTGGAGGCTGCCGGCGTGGGTGTGGGACAGCCCCCGCCTGCTGCGCACGAACACCTCCCACAGCGGCCATTCCGTGCTGGTCATGCCTTCGCCTCCCCGTGCTTGGCCGCGTATGCGGCGGCTGCCTCGCGCACCCAGGCGCCTTCCTCGTGCGCCTGGCGGCGCCGGCTGATCCGCTGGTCGTTGCAGGGGCCGTTGCCCCGGAGCACTTCGTGGAACTCGTCCCAGTCGATGGGGCCGAAGTCGTGGTGGCCGCGCTCCTCGTTCCACCGCAGGTCGGGGTCGGGGAGCGTCAGGCCGAGCGATGCGGCCTGGGGGACGCAGATGTCGACGAAGCGCTGGCGCAGCTCGTCGTTGGAGTGCCGCTTGATCTTCCAGGCCATGGACTGGGCGGAGTGCGACGACTCGTCGTCCGGCGGGCCGAACATCATCAGCGACGGCCACCACCAGCGGTTCACCGCGTCCTGGGCCATCGCGTGCTGGGCCTCGGTGCCCCGGCTCAGGGCCAGCAGGAGCTCGTAGCCCTGGCGCTGGTGGAAGGACTCCTCCTTGCAGATGCGGACCATGGCGCGGGCGTACGGGCCGTAGGAGCAGCGGCACAGCGGGACCTGGTTGGTGATGGCCGCGCCGTCCACGAGCCAGCCGATCGCGCCGACGTCCGCCCAGGTGAGGGTGGGGTAGTTGAAGATCGAGGAGTACCGCTGGCGGCCCGAGTGCAGCTTGTCGAGGAGCTCGTCGCGGCTGGTGCCGAGGGTCTCCGCGGCGCTGTAGAGGTACAGGCCGTGGCCCGCCTCGTCCTGCACCTTGGCCATGAGGATCGCCTTGCGCCGCAGGGACGGCGCCCGGGTGATCCAGTTGGCCTCGGGCTGCATGCCGATGATCTCGGAGTGGGCGTGCTGGGCTATCTGCCGGACCAGCGTGGCGCGGTAGGCATCGGGCATCCAGTCGCGCGGCTCGATGCGCTCGTCGGCGGCCACGGCGGCGTCGAACACCGCCTCCAGCCGCCCAGCCTCCGGCGCAGTCGTCGTCATGCCGTGCCCCCTCGCTCGCTTCTGCGGAAATCTCCCTACCGACCGATCGTTCGGTTCAATGGTGGATCGAGGTCCAGGCACTGTCAAGCCTGTGGATAACCCCGGGCCGCTGTGCCTCGTGAGGCGTCGTCGGTACCGTTCGGGTGCACGCCGGGCCCACCCGGCGGCGCACGGCACATCGGAGCAGGACGCGGAACGGGGCGGGTCATGGAGAGGGACGGGCGTGAACACGCCGGCGGCGACGCCGGGCAGGACCCCGGGCTGGAGGGCCTGTCCGTGCCGTCCCGCATCGTCGTTGCGGGCGGCGTCGCGTTGGTGGGACTGGCCGCCGCGATCCATCTGACGATGGTGTTCCTGCACGTCGCACCGTCGAACACCATCAGCAAGCAGCACGCTGCGGCGATCGACGACTACGTCTACCCGGAGTTCGAACAGAACTGGAAGTTCTTCGCGCCCAACCCCCTCCAGCAGAACGTCGCCGTCCAGGCCCGCGCCGAACTGCGCGGCGCCGACGGCCGGACGACCGTCACCCCCTGGACGGACCTGTCGGCCCGGGACGGCGCCGGCATAATCCACAACCCCTTCCCCAGCCACACGCGGCAGAACGAACTCCGCCGCGCCTGGGACTTCTACACCAGCACGCACGACGCCCGTGAGCAGCCCGCCGGCCTGCGCGGCCGCCTCTCCGAGCAGTACGTGCGCCGCCTGGTCTACTCCCGGCTGGGTGCCGCGCAGAACGGCCAGCCGGTCGACCGGATACAGGTGCGCTCCATGACCACGGCCATCGCCCCGCCCCCGTGGAGCGACGAGAAGGTGGACACCAAACCCGTCTACCGCATGCTCGACTGGTGGCCCGTCACCACCGCCGACCGCGCCGAGGTGACGACCCGATGACGGCCTCGCTCACCCGCGGACTCGCCCGCATCACCGGCTCCTCCCTGGGCCCCTACCAGACGGCCGTCATCCGCATCGGCCTCTCCTTCGTCTGGCTGTGCTTCCTGCTGCGCGAGTGGCCCCACCGCCGCGAGCTCTACGGACCCGACGCCCCCTGGAGCTGGGGGATGGCCGAGCAGCTGACCGGCGACAACCACGCCTTCACGCCGCTGATGTGGTCCGACAGCCCGGTGTGGTTCGAGGCCGTCTACGTGCTGGCCATGGTCTCCAGCGCCCTCCTGATGCTCGGGTGGCGCACCAGGACCATGTCCGTGCTCTCCATGCTCGGCGTGCTGGCGCTGCAGAACCGCAGCGTCTTCATCGGGGACGGCGGCGACAACGTCATCCACCTGATGGCGCTCTACACCGTGCTCACCCGCTGCGGGCAGGTCTGGTCCCTGGACGCCCGGCGCGCCGCGCGCCGGGACGCGGACGGCCCCGGCCGTCCGGACGTGCCGGGCATCGTGCTGTGGACGGTGTGCGGGCTCGCGCTGGGCGTCGCCCAGGGGCTGGGCGTCGCCGGGCTGGCGTGGACCAGCCACGGACCGCTGCCCGGTCTGGGCTGGGCGGCTGCCCTGTGGGGGCTGTGGCTGGTCCAGGGACTGTGGTGGGCGGCGCGGCGCCACGCCCCCGGCGAGCCCCGGGCGGTGCTGGACGTGCTGGCCCACCTCGTGCACAACGCCACCCTTCTGGTGATCATGGTGGAGGTCTGCCTGATCTACGCGACGGCCGGCTGGTACAAGATCCAGGGCTCGCGCTGGCAGGACGGCACCGCGCTCTACTACCCCCTGCACATCGACTACTTCTCGCCCTGGCCCGGCCTGTCGCACGCCCTGGCGGTGAGCGGGACGGTCGTGATGCTGCTCAGCTACGGGACGGTGGCGGCGCAGGTCGCCTTCCCGTTCACGCTGATGAACCGGCGGGCGAAGAACGTGCTGCTGGTGGTGATGATGGCCGAGCACGTGGGGATCGCCGTCCTGATGGGCCTGCCGTTCTTCTCGCTGGCGATGGTCGTGGCCGACGCCATATTCCTGCCGACCTCCTTCCTGCGACGACTGGGGGCGTGGGCCGCGCGCACCCTTCCGCGGCCCCGCTCCCTCCCCGGGCCGGAGCTCCTTCCCGTGCCCCGGTCCGCCGGCGCCAAGCAGCCCGGCCTGGTGCGTGAGCAGGGACCGTAGGCTGCGGAACAGGGACCGTAGGCTGGGGCAATGACCCAGGACGATGCCGGCACCGCCGTGCTGCGCGCATGGGGTGCCGCGGCACCCGGCGCCGTGCTGCTCGACGGCTTTCACGCACTCAAGCACGCCCTGCGCTTCGGGGCGCACGTCGGGCCGGCCGTCACCAGTGACAAGGCGGCCGCGCTGGCGCTGGCGGCAGGGCTGGCGGACGACCTGACGGACGTGCTGGACGAGCTGCTGGTGGAGGTGCCCGCCCAGGTGCTGCGCGAGCTCGTGCCCAGGGTCCACCCCACCGGCGTGGCCGCGCTCGCCGCACGCCGCGACCGGCAGGCCAACCTCGACACCATGGCGCAGCTGCCCCGTACGTCGCCCGTGGTCGTCCTGGACAACCCCCGCAACCTGGGCAACGTCGGCGCCGTGATCCGTCTCGCCGCCGGCTTCGGGGCCACGGGGGTGGTCACCACTGGCGACCTCGATCCGTGGCACCCCAACGCCGTACGGTCCGGAGCAGGTCTCCACTACGCCACGGCCGTCGAGCGGCTGCCGCTGGAGGAGCTGCCGCCCGGGCCGCTGTACGTCCTGGACCCGGAGGGGGAGGACATCAGGTCCCTGGCCGTACCCGACGACGCGCTGATCGCCTTCGGCTCCGAGCGGCACGGCATCTCTCCGGAGCTGCGGGCGAGGGCGACCCGGCTGGTCGCCCTGCCCATGCGGCCCCAGGTGTCCAGCTACAACCTCGCCACCAGCGTCGCCATGACGCTCTTCCACTGGGGCGGGCCGGCACCTGCCTGACGACGGGGTCAGGCCGGGCGGCGCACCTCGACCGTGCGGAACCGGCTCGCGACGAACGCCCCGTCGCACAGAGCGGCATTGGCGGCGGGGTTGCCGCCCGTGCCGTGGAAGTCGGAGAACGCGGCCGTCTGGTTGACGTACACCCCGCCGGTCAGGTTGAGGGAGAGCTGGGCGCACTCCTCCAGGCACGCCTCCTCGATCAGCCGCTCGACGTCCGGCGACGTGGTGTACGCGCCGACCGTCATCGCCCCCTTCTCGCGGACCGTGCGGCGCAGCAGCTCCACGGCGTCGGCGGCGGAGTCGACGGCCACCGCGAAGGCCACCGGGCCGAAGCACTCCGAGAAGTAGGCCGCTTCGGCGTCCGGCTTGGCGCCGTCGAGCTTGACGATGACGGGCGTGCGGACCGTGGCCCCGGGGAAGTCGGGGTTTGCCACGGACCGGGAGGCGAGGGCCACCTCGCCCAGCTGGGCGGCCGCGTCGATGCGGGCACCGACCTGGTCGTTGACGATGGCGCCGAGCAGGGCGTTGGCCCGGGCGTCGTCGCCGAGCAGCTTCTCCACGGCGGTGGCCAGGTCGGTGACGACCTCGTCGTACGACTTGTGCCCGGCGTCGGTGCCGATGCCCTCGCGGGGGATCAGCAGGTTCTGCGGGGTGGTGCACATCTGGCCGCTGTACAGGGACAGGGAGAAGGCCAGGTTGGAGAGCATGCCCTTGTAGTCGTCGGTCGAGTCGACGACGACCGTGTTGACGCCGGCCTTCTCCGTGAAGACCTGGGCCTGGCGGGCGTTCGTCTCCAGCCAGTCGCCGAAGGCGGTGGAGCCGGTGTAGTCGATGATGCGGACCTCCGGGCGCACCGCCAGGGCCTTGGCGATGCCCTCGCCGTCGCGCTCGGCGGCCAGGGCGACGAGGTCGGGGGAGAAGCCGGCCTCGGCCAGCACCTCGCGGGCGATGCGCACGCTCAGCGCGAGCGGCAGCACCGCGCGCGGGTGCGGCTTGACCAGCACGGCGTTGCCCGTGGCGAGCGAGGCGAACAGGCCCGGGTAGCCGTTCCACGTGGGGAAGGTGTTGCAGCCGATGAGCAGCGACACGCCGCGCGGCACGGCCGTGAACTCCTTCTTCAGCTCCAGGGGATCGCGCTTGCCCTGCGGCTTGACCCACTGCGCGTCGCCCGGCACGGCCGTCTGGGCGGCGTAGGCGTACGCCACGGCCTCCAGGCCGCGGTCCTGTGCGTGCGGCCCGCCGGCCTGGAACGCCATCATGAACGCCTGGCCGCTGGTGTGCATGACCGTGTGGGCGATCTCGTGCGTCCGGGCGTTGATGCGCGCGAGGATCTCCAGACAGACCGCGGCCCGGGCCTTCGGCCCGGCCTCGCGCCACGCGGGCATGGCCGCGCGCAGGGCCGGCAGCAGGACATCGATGTCGGCGTGCGGATACTCCACGCCGAGCTCCAGGCCGTAGGGCGAGGACTCCGTGGCCGACCAGCCGTCCGTACCCGGCTGGTCCAGCTCGAAGCGCCGGCCGAGCAGCGCGTCGAAGGCGGCCTGGCCCTCGGCGGCGCCCAGGCTGCCGGGCACGCCCTGACCGTCGGCTCCGTACGCCTTGGGGTGCTCGGGGTACGGCGACCAGTAGGCGCGGGAACGGATGGCGTCCAGGGCCTGGTCGAGCGTGGGCAGGTGCTTCTCGATCAACTGGGCGGTGGTGAGTCCGGCGGTCACGTCTGACCAACTCCTCGTCGAGCGGGGCTCTGACAGTGCGACTGGGGCGACTGGGGGCGACAGGATCGTGCGACTGCGTTCGGGGGACCGGAACGACCCCCGATGGATACAGTAACCGAACGATCGGTCGGGACAAGGGGGCCCGGCAAAGCTGTGGACAACTCATCGGGGAGGATCACAGACATGACCCCAATCGACCCGTCCCGCACCGTCGCCGTCGTCGGCACGGGCACCATGGGACAGGGAATCGCCCAGGTCGCCCTGGCCGCGGGGCACCCCGTGCGGCTGTACGACGCCGCCCCCGGCCGTGCGACGGAGGCGGCCCGGGCGATCATCGGCCGCCTCGGCCGGCTCGTGGACAAGGGCAGGCTCGACGCGGCCGACCGGGACGCGGCACTCGCCCGCCTGCGTCCTGCCGCACAGCTGACCGAACTCGCCGACTCCGCGCTCGTCATCGAGGCGATTCTGGAACAACTCGACGCCAAGCAGAAGCTGTTCGGCGAGCTGGAATCGGTCGTCGCCGACGACTGCCTGCTCGCCACCAACACCTCCTCGCTGTCCGTGACCGCCGTCGCGGGCGCCCTGCGGCGGCCCGAGCGCTTCGTCGGCCTGCACTTCTTCAACCCCGCCCCCCTGCTGCCGCTCGTGGAGGTGGTCCGCGGCCACGCCACGGACGAGGCGGCCGCCGAACGGTCCCGGGCCACCGTGGCCGCCTGGGGCAAGACGCCCGTGAGCTGCGCCGACACCCCGGGCTTCATCGTCAACCGCATCGCCCGGCCCTTCTACGCCGAGGCGTTCCGGCTCCACGAGGAGCAGGTCGCCGACCCCGCCACCATCGACGCCGTCCTGCGGGAGAGCGGCGGCTTCGCGATGGGGCCGTTCGAGCTCACCGACCTCATCGGCCAGGATGTGAACAACGCCGTCACCCGTTCGGTGTACGAGGCGTTCTTCCACGCCCCGAAGTTCACGCCGTCGCTCGCCCAGCAGCGGCTCGTGGAGGCCGGGCTGCTCGGCCGCAAGACGGGCCGCGGCTGGTACGCCCACGGCGAGGGCGCCGAGCGGCCCGAGCCGCACACGGCCGCGCCCTGCCGGGCGCCCGCGGCGATCGGACACAGCCTGCGGCTGTCCGGGCCCGCCGCCGTCCTGCCGCGGATGATCGAGGAGGCGGGCATCAAGGTCACCCGGGAGGGCGGCGAGGACGTCTTCGACGGCTGCCTCGTCCTGCCGGGCGGCACCCGGCTGGCCCTGGCCGACGGCCAGGGGCCCACCAACGCCGCCTACCTGGGGCCGCGCATCGACTTCGACCTGGCCCTGGACTACCGCACCTGCACCCGCGTCGCCCTCGCCCCCTCGGCGACCGCGCCCGAGGAGGACGTCGAGGCGGCCATCGGCCTGTTCCAGGCCCTCGGCAAGAAGGTCAGCGTCATCGGGGACGCCCCCGGCATGATCGTCGCCCGGACGGTCGCCCTGCTCGTCGACTTCGCCGAGGACGCCGCGGGCCGGGGCGTGGCGAGCCGCGAGGACATCGACACCGCCATGCGCGCAGGCGTGAACTACCCCCGCGGGCCCCTGGAGTGGGCCCGCGGGCTGGACACCGACTGGCTCGACCAGTTCCTGCGGAACATGGACCACGAGTACCCGGGCGGCCGCTACGCCGCCTGCCAGCCCCTCCGCCGCCGTGCGGCCGTCAAGGAGAGCCTGCTGTAATCATGACCATGGCCAAGCGCGACACCTACACGCCCGAATCGCTGCTCGCGGTCGCCGTCAAGGTGTTCAACGAGCGGGGCTACGACGGCACCTCCATGGAGCACCTCTCCAAGGCGGCCGGCATCTCCAAGTCCTCGATCTACCACCACGTCAAGGGCAAGGAGGAGCTGCTCCGGCTCGCGATAAGCCGCGCGCTGGACGGGCTCTTCGCCGTGCTCGGGGAGCCGGGTGCCACCGGCGGGCCCGCGATCGACCGGCTCGAATACGTCACCCGGCGCACGGTCGAGGTGCTGATGGCCGAGCTGCCCTACGTGACGCTGCTGCTGCGCGTGCGGGGCAACACGGACACCGAGCGCTGGGCGATGGAACGGCGCCGCGAGTTCGACCACCAGGTCGCCGAGCTGCTGAAGGAGGCCGCCGCCGACGGCGACCTCCGCGAGGACGTGGACATCCGGCTGGCGACCCGGCTGCTCTTCGGAATGATCAATTCCATCGTGGAGTGGTACCGGCCGGAGCGCGGGGGCGCCGCCACCGTGGCCGAGGTGGCCGACGCCGTCGTCCACACCGCCTTCGCCGGCCTGCGCACGTACAGCCGGCGGCCCGCCGGCTAACGGCCTTCCGGCTGGCGGCCCTCGTCGAGGGGGCGGTCCTCCTTGAGGTCCGTCTCCTCGAAGACCAGCAGGGTGCGCGTGCTCAGCACCTCTTCGATGGCCTGGATGCGGGTGAGGACGAGCTCGCGCAGGGCGCGGTTGTCCTTGGTGTGGACGAGCATCAGGACGTCGAAGTCGCCGCTGACCAGCGCGATGTGGGCCACGCCGGGCAGCTCGCGGAGCTCCTCGCGGACCGTGCGCCAGGAGTTCTGGACGATCTTCATCGTGATGTAGGCGGACGCGCCGTGCCCGGCCCGTTCCTGGTCGATGCGGGCGCCGAAGCCCTTGATCACGCCGTCGTCGATGAGCCGGTTGATCCGTGCGTAGGCGTTGGCGCGCGAGACGTGCACACGCTCGGCCACCGAGCGTATCGAGGCGCGTCCGTCGCTCTGCAGCATCCGCAGGATCGAGCGGTCGATGTCGTCCAGTGGGCGGGCAGCCGGTCTGCCGCCCGATGTGGCCATCTGTTCGTCCGGCATACCGCCATGCCTCCCCTTCATGGACGTCCTGTTCATATCTCAAGTTGTGGAGAACCGTTTGTCCACAGGCTCGGGCCGCCTGTAGCCAAAATGTGCCGACGACCGAACAATCGGTAGGGAGAGCGCAGGACGCTTTCCGGTCAAGCTCGTCCCAAGAGGAGGTGCTCGTCATGACGGTTCTGGAGCAGCCCGGCTCGTACCGGCCCACCCCGCCCCCGGCCTGGCAACCCCGTACCGACCCCGCCCCGCTGCTGCCCGACGCGGAGCCGTACCGCCTGCTGGGCACCCCCGCCGCGAAGCGGCTCGATCCGGCTCTGCTGCGGAGGCTGTACGGGCAGCTCGTGCGCGGCCGCCGGTACAACACCCAGGCCACGGCGCTGACCCGCCAGGGCCGGCTGGCCGTCTACCCCTCCTCCACCGGGCAGGAGGCGTGCGAGGTCGCCGCCGCGCTGGCCCTGGAGGAGCAGGACTGGCTCTTCCCCAGCTACCGCGACACCCTCGCGGCCGTCGTGCGCGGCCTGGACCCCGTGCAGGCGCTGACCCTGCTGCGGGGTGACTGGCACACCGGCTACGACCCCCACGAGCACCGGGTCGCCCCGCTGTGCACCCCGCTGGCCACCCAGCTCCCGCACGCGGTCGGGCTCGCCCACGCGGCCCGGCTCAAGGGCGACGACGTCGTCGCGCTCGCCATGGTCGGCGACGGCGGCACCAGCGAGGGCGACTTCCACGAGGCCCTCAACTTCGCGGCCGTCTGGCGGGCGCCGGTCGTCTTCCTCGTCCAGAACAACGGCTTCGCCATCTCCGTACCGCTCGCCAAGCAGACCGCCGCGCCCTCGCTCGCCCACAAGGCCGTCGGGTACGGCATGCCCGGCCGGCTCGTCGACGGCAACGACGCGGCCGCCGTGCACGAGGTCCTCTCCGAGGCCGTGCACCGGGCCCGGGCCGGCGGCGGGCCCACGCTGGTGGAGGCCGTCACCTACCGCATCGACGCCCACACCAACGCCGACGACGCCACCCGCTACCGCAGCGACGCCGAGGTCGAGACCTGGCGCGCGCACGACCCGATCGCCCTGCTGGAACGGGAGCTCACGAGCCGCAGGCTGCTGGACGACGCCGCGATACGGGCCGAGCAGGACGCCGCCGAGCGGATGGCCGCCGATCTGCGCGAGCGGATGAACCAGGACCCCGCGCTCGACCCGATGGAACTGTTCACACATGTTTACGCCGAGCAGACTGCCCAACTGCGCGAGCAGGCAGCACAATTGCGTGCTGAGCTGACTGCTGCCGGGGAGCTCCCGGGCGCCCCGGAGGGCGGCCCCCAGGAAGGAACGCAGCGATGACCACCGCGCCCGTCGAGACAGGCCGCAAGCCCGCCACCATGGCGCAGGCGCTGGGCCGGGCGTTGCGCGACGCCATGGCCGACGATCCTGCCGTGCACGTCCTCGGTGAGGACGTCGGCACCCTGGGCGGTGTCTTCCGGGTGACCGACGGACTGGCCAAGGAGTTCGGCGAGGACCGCTGCACGGACACGCCCCTGGCCGAGGCGGGCATTCTCGGGACGGCCGTGGGCATGGCCATGTACGGGCTGCGGCCCGTGGTGGAGATGCAGTTCGACGCCTTCGCCTACCCCGCCTTCGAGCAGCTCATCAGCCACGTCTCCCGCATGCGCAACCGCACCCGTGGCGCGATGCCCATGCCGATCACCGTCCGCGTGCCCTACGGCGGCGGCATCGGCGGCGTGGAGCACCACAGCGACTCCTCCGAGGTCCACTACCTGGCCACGCCGGGGCTCCACGTCGTCGCCCCGGCGACCGTCGCCGACGCCTACGGGCTGCTGCGTGCCGCGATCGCCTCCGACGACCCGGTGATCTTCCTGGAGCCCAAGCGGCTGTACTGGTCGAAGGCCGACTGGGACGCCGAGCGCCCGGAGCAGGTGCCGGGCATCGGCCGCGCGGTCGTCCGCCGGCCGGGCACGTCCGCGACGCTCATCACCTATGGGCCCTCCGTGCCGGTCTGCATGGAGGCGGCCGAGGCGGCCACGGCGGAGGGCTGGGACCTGGAGGTCGTCGACCTCCGGTCGCTGGTGCCCTTCGACGAGGAGACCGTCTGCGCGTCCGTGCGCCGGACCGGCCGGGCGGTGGTCGTGCACGAGTCGACGGGCTTCGGCGGCCCGGGCGGGGAGATCGCGGCCCGGGTCACCGAGCGCTGCTTCCACCACCTGGAAGCGCCGGTCCTGCGGGTGGCGGGCTTCGACATCCCCTACCCGCCGCCGATGCTGGAGAAGCACCATCTGCCGGGCGTGGACCGGGTCCTGGACGCGGTGGCGCGGCTGCAGTGGGAAGCGGAATGGACCTCTGACGACGGCAATGTCGGCAACGACGGCAACGCATACGAGAGTGGTGCGCTCTGATGGCGGTGGTGCGCGAGTTCACGCTGCCCGACCTCGGTGAGGGACTCACGGAGGCGCAGGTGGTCCGCTGGATGGTGAACGTCGGCGACGTCGTCGCCGTCGACCAGCCGGTGGTCGAGGTCGAGACGGCGAAGGCCATGGTGGAGGTCCCCTGCCCCTACGGAGGCGTGGTGACCGCCCGCTTCGGCGAGGAGGGGACGGAGCTGCCCGTCGGCGCCCCGCTGCTGACGGTGGCGGTGGGCGAGCCGGCCGCCGTGCCGGATCCCGGTGCGCCGGAGCCCGTTACGGCTGCCGGTTCCGCGTCCGGCGGTGGGGACGAGGGATCGGGCAACGTGCTCGTCGGCTACGGCACCCAGGCGCCGGCGGCCCGGCGCCGCCGGGTCCGGCCGCAGGCCCGCGAGACCGGCCGGCTGTCCGCGCGCCCCGCCGAGCAAGTGCCCGCGGCCACGTCCCTGGCGGTGATCTCCCCGCTCGTACGGCGCCTCGCGCGGGAACGCGGCGTGGATCTGTCCCGGGTGCGCGGCAGCGGGCCGGACGGGCTGATCACGCGCGCGGACGTCGAAGCGGCGGCGCACGAGGTGCACGCGGCGGGGGCGGCGGCCGTGCCGGCGGAGCAGACGCCGTCTGTGGGACGGGCGGTGTCCGCGGCGGGGGCCGGGCAGACCGCCCGGGCCGCGCGGCCCGGACACCGGACCGAGACGGCCCGTCCCGGCCGCCGTGGGGCAGCCGGCCGGCAGACTGCCGAGGGCCTGCGCGTACCGCTGCGCGGGGTGCGCGGCGTGGTGGCCGACAAGCTCAGCCGCAGCCGCCGGGAGATACCGGACGCGACGTGCTGGGTGGACGCGGACGCCACGGAGCTGATGGCCGCCCGTCGCGCCATGAACGCCTCCGGTGGGGCCAAGGTCTCACTGCTGGCACTGCTGGCGCGCATCTGCACGGCGGCGCTCGCGAAGTACCCCGAGCTCAACGCCACGGTGGACACCGAGGCCCGCGAGATCGTCACGCTGCCCGACGTCCATCTGGGCTTCGCGGCCCAGACCGATCGCGGCCTGGTCGTTCCCGTCGTGCGCGATGCGAGCGCCCGCAACGCCGTCGAGCTGTCGGTGGAGATGGCCCGGCTCACCGAGGCCGCACGGGCCGGCAAGCTCAGCCCGGCCGAGCTGACCGGCGGCACCTTCACCCTCAACAACTACGGGGTGTTCGGCGTCGACGGCTCCACGCCGATCATCAACCACCCCGAGGCGGCGATGCTCGGCGTCGGCCGAATAGCACCGAAGCCGTGGGTGCACGAAGGGGAGTTGGCGGTGCGGCAGGTGGTGCAGCTGTCGTTCACCTTCGACCACCGGGTGTGCGACGGCGGTGTCGCGGGCGGCTTCCTGCGGTACGTGGCCGACTGCATCGAGCAGCCGGCGGTGCTCTTGCGGACGGTCTGACGGTCTGGCGGTCTGGCGGTCGTCCGGCGGTCGTACGCTCTGGCGGGCCGAGGGGCCCCGCCCGGCCGGGCCCTCGCCTTCGCCGGGGGCTCGCCATACTCGACGCGTGACGGATTACGACGCGGTAGTGCTGGCCGGGGGTGCCGCCCGGCGACTGGGCGGGACCGACAAGCCCGCCGTGCGGGTCGGTGGGCGGTCCCTGCTGGACCGGGTGCTGAGCGCCTGCGCCGGTGCCGGCAGGACGGTCGTCGTGGGGCCGCGCCGCCCCACGGTCCGGCCGGTGACCTGGACCCGCGAGGAGCCGCCGGGGGGCGGGCCGCTGGCCGGGCTGGCCGCCGGATTGCGGCACGTCGGGGCCGGACGGGTGCTCGTGCTCTCCGCCGATCTGCCGTTCCTGCAGGCGGAGGCCGTCGGGGCGCTGCTGGAGTCGGCCGACGAGCGCGCGGGGGCCGAGGGTGCCGTGCTCACCGATGCCGGGGGGCGGGAGCAGCCGCTCGTCGCGGTGTACGGGGCGGAGCCGTTGCGGCGCGAGCTGGGCCTGCTCGTCGCCGAGCACGGCACGCTGCACGGGCTGCCGCTGCGGCTCCTCACGGATGAGCTGAAGCTCGCCCGCGTCCACCACCCGACCGCCGCCTTCGACTGCGACACCTGGGAGGACATCGGCACGGCCCGTGCGCGCATCAGGGACGATGGGAGCGTGCTCGATGAATGGATCTCCGCGGTCAAGGCCGAACTCGGCATCGAACTGGACGTCGACAGGGCCGGCCTTCTCGACCTCGCGCGCGATGCCGCGCACGGTGTGGCGCGCCCTGCCGCGCCCCTGACGACCTTCCTCGTCGGGTACGCGGCCGCCCAGCGCGGCGGCGGCCCGGAGGCCGTGGCCGATGCGGCCCGCCTGGCCGGCGCGCTGGCCGCCCGGTGGGCGGAGGAGGCGGACGCTGCGGCGGGCGGGCCGGCGTCCGGGGCTGACGAGCCGTCATGAGCGAGGCCGAGCTGGAGCGGGAGCAGGACGCTGCGCTGGACCGGGCGACGGACGAGGCGTTGGCGCTGCTGGCGGATCCGGGGGCGGGGCGGTCTGCGGGCTCTGGGGGTTCCGGGGGTTCTGCGCGGGCCGCCGTGAGCGATACGCGGGTGCCGCGTGACGGTTTCTCGTTCGACTTCGCGTCGGATCCGTTCGCCGGGGCGGCGGGGGGCGAGGGCTCTCGGGCGGTGCGGGAGGAGGAGCTGGACGTGCCGTTTGCGGGGGTGCGGTTCTTCGACACGATGCGTGGGGGTGGGGAGGATTCCCCCACCCCGCCCCTTCCCGAAACCGGGGCTCCGCCCCGGACCCCGGGGGGCGGGTGGGACGAGCTTCCCGCTGCCGGGTGCGGCGACGCCGGTCCGGCGGGTGGACCCACCGAGGCGTCCCCCGTGCGGGGGGTACGGCCCCAGATGCCGGAGCCTGCCACCCTCGCCCGGCCCACACCGCGTCGCCCCCGCGGACGAGCCGCCGCCGCTGCGCTCCCGCCCTCTTCGGCGTCCGGCGCCCACGAGCCGACCGCCTGCGCCGGTGTGCCCCAGCCTTCGGCTTCCGCCTCCGACGCCCATGACCGGGGTGTCCTGGCCGGTGCTGCCGCGGGCGGGCCGGGTGCGGTCGGTTCCGCGTCGGGCGTCCGCGCGTCCGGGGTCTCCGCCGGTGCCGCTGGCGATTCGGATACGGTCGGCTACCGGTCAGGTGCGCACGCTTCGAGCGCGTCTGCTGGTGCGGTCGGGTGTCCCGGATGCGCGTCCGGGGTTCGCGAGGCCGGTGCCGCCGGTGCCGCCGGTGCCGCCGGTGCCGCCGGTGCCGCCGGTGGGTCGGGTCTGGCCGGCTTCCCCTCCGGTGCCCACGGGGCGAGCGGCTCTGCCCGTGCGGGTGGGGGTCCCCGTTCCGCGGCCGGTGGTCCCGCGCCCGGTGCCGCTGGTGGGTCGAGTGGGGCCGGTTCCGCGTCCGGTGGGCATGGCCCGTCCGGGTCCCTGGGTGCCGCGTCCGGTGCCCCCGGTGAGTCGGGTGCGGCCGGCACCCCGCCCCCCGACCGCCGCCCGAGCTCCTCCGCCCGTCCCGCCGACGAACCGGACGCAGCCCCCACCCCGGCCCGCGGCCGACCGCAGCAGCCTGGAGGCACCGGCACCGGCACCGGCACCCCCGCCCCCGGACCCGCCGACGCGCAGCGGGGCGTCGGGGGCCCCGCCCCCCACCGTTCCCATGCCCTCTCCTGGCCCGTTGCGCGGGCCGTGGCCGGGGACGTCGGTGAGGCGCCCGTTGCCGTGCACTGTGGGGTTGCCGAGGCGTTGGGGCAGACCTTGGGGGGTGTGGTGGTGGCGCTCACCGATCTGCCGGCGTTCGACACCTCCGCCATGGACGGGTGGGCCGTCGCCGGGCCCGGGCCCTGGCGGTTGCCGCACGGGGAGGAGCACGCCGGCATCCTCGCCGGGTGCCCCGACGTCCTGCCGCTCCGCGACGGCGAAGCCGTCCGCATCGCCACCGGCGCGCGCGTACCGCCCGGTGCGACCGCCGTGCTGCGCAGTGAGCACGGCACCGTCCGCCCGCAGGGCGAGCTGTACGCCGCCCGGCACCTCACGCAGGGCCAGGACATCCGGCCGCGCGGACAGGAGTGCCGGCGCGGCGACGAGCTGCTGCCCGCCGGCACCCTCGTCACGCCCGCCGTGCTCGGCCTCGTCTCCGCCGCCGGCTACGACCGGCTGCGCGTCGTCCCCCGCCCCCGCGTCGAGGTGCTCGTCCTCGGCGACGAACTCCTCCGCGAGGGGCTGCCGCACGACGGCCGCATCCGGGACGCGCTCGGTCCCATGCTCGGGCCCTGGCTGCAGGCCCTCGGCGCCGAGCCCGTGGGCGTCCGGCGGCTGGGGGACGACGCCGCCGCGCTGCGGGCCGCGCTGGAGGCGTCGGACGCCGACGTCGTCCTCACCACGGGCGGCACGGCCGGCGGCCCGGTCGACCACGTCCACCCCACGCTGCACGGCCTCGGTGCCGAGCTGCTGGTCGACGGTGTCGCCGTCCGCCCCGGCCATCCGATGCTGCTCGCCCGCCTCGCGCCGCGACGGTATCTGGTCGGCCTGCCCGGCAATCCGCTCGCCGCCGTGGCGGGCCTGCTGACCCTCGCCGAGCCGCTGCTGCGGACCCTCTCCGGCCGTCCGCCCGCCGACCGCTGGGGGGCCCGGCTCGCCGAGGCCGCACCGGGGCACGCCACCGACACCCGTCTGGTGCCGGTGGCCTACGAGGGCGGTGGCAGGGTCCGGCCCCTGCGTTTCCACGGCCCCGCCATGCTGCGCGGCATCGCGAGCGCCGACGCGCTGGCCGTCCTCCCGCCCGGCGGCGTGGACCAGGGCGGGCAGGCCGAGCTCCTCGGCCTGCCCTGGCAGACGGGCCCCGGGCAGGCCACGAACGGCTCCTGGCAGACCGGGCGCAACGGAGGCGTGCGGTGATCCTCCCCAGCCACGACGCCGCGGCCCGCGACGGCCAGCACGAGACCGACTTCCGGGTCCTGCTGCCCCGCTACCACGTGGCCCCGATACGGCAGGTCGGCCGGCGCCTGCTGATGGCGCTGCTGGTCATGGTCGCCACGGTGTTCATCGTCTACGCCGACCGCACCGGCTACCACGACAACGCCGACGGCAGCGTCGACTTCCTCGACGCCGTCTACTACTCCACCGTCACCCTGTCCACCACCGGATACGGCGACATCGTCCCGTACAGCGACAGCGCCCGCCTGTCGAACATCCTGTTGGTGACGCCCCTCCGTGTCCTCTTCCTGATCATCCTGGTCGGCACCACGCTCGAAGTCCTCACGGAGCGCACCCGTGAGCAGTGGCGGCTGACCCGCTGGAGGTCCGCTTTGCGCGATCACACCGTCGTCGTCGGCTTCGGCACCAAGGGCCGGTCGGCCGTGCAGACCCTCTGCGCGGCGGCCGGTGGCACGGTGCGCGAGAAGGAGCGGATCGTCGTCGTCGACCCCAACCCCAAGGTCGTCGAATCGGCCACGGCCCACGGTTACGCGGGCGTCATCGGCGACGCGACCCGCAGCGACGTCCTGATGCGGGCCGAGCTCCAGAAGGCCCGTCAGATCATCGTGGCCACCCAGCGCGACGACACCGCCGTGCTCGTCACCCTCACGGCCCGTCAGCTCAACCGCACCGCGAAGATCGTGGCGGCCGTGCGGGAGGAGGAGAACGCCCCGCTGCTGCGGCAGTCCGGTGCCGACGCGGTCATCACGAGTGCCAGCGCCGCCGGCCGGCTGCTGGGCCTGTCCGTGCTCAGTCCCAGCGCCGGCACGGTCATGGAGGACCTCATCCAGCAGGGCAGCGGCCTCGACATCGTCGAACGGCCCGTGGTCAAGGCGGAGGTGGGGCGCGGCGTGCGGGACACCGACGACCTCGTCGTCTCCGTCCTGCGCGGGCACCGCCTGCTCGGCTACGACGACCCCGAGGCGAGCCCGCTCAAGGCCACCGACCGCCTGATCACGATCGTGCGGGCCCGCCCGCCCGCCGAGGGGTAGGCCCGGGCGCGGGACCCGGCGGACCGACCCGCCCGTGGGCAAGGCGGCCCCCGTCAAGGGCTGCGGCGGCGGCCCCCGCGAAGTAGCCTCGCGTCCATGCATGCGATCACCATTCCCGTACCCGGCGGACCCGAGGCACTGGTCTGGGCCGAGGTTCCCGACCCCGCGCCGGGCGAGGGCGAGGTCCTGGTCGAGGTCGCGGCGGCCGGCGTCAACCGTGCCGACCTGCTGCAGCGGCAGGGGTTCTACGACCCGCCGCCCGGCGCCTCCCCGTACCCCGGCCTGGAGGTCTCCGGCCGCGTCGTGGAGCTCGGCCCCGGCGTGAGTGGCTGGGCCGTCGGCGACGAGGTGTGCGCGCTGCTGGCGGGCGGCGGATACGCGGAGAAAGTCTGCGTGCCGGCCGGACAGTTGCTGCCCGTTCCCGACGGCGTGGACCTCGTCGAGGCCGCCGCCCTGCCCGAGGTGACCGCCACGGTCTGGTCCAACGTGTTCATGGTGGCCCACCTGCGGCCCGGCGAGACCTTCCTGGTGCACGGCGGCGGCAGCGGCATCGGCACCATGGCCGTGCAGCTCGCCAAGGCCGTCGGCGCGCGCGTCGCCGTCACGGCGGGCGGTGCGCAGAAGCTGGAGCGCTGCCGGGAGCTGGGCGCCGACATCCTCATCGATTACCGCGAACAGGACTTCGTCGAGGAGCTGCACAAGGTGACGGGCGGCGTCGGCGCGGACGTCATCCTCGACATCATCGGCGCCCAGTACCTGCAGCGGAACATCGACGCCCTCGCCGTCAACGGCCGGCTGGCCGTCATCGGCCTCCAGGGCGGCCGCAAGGGCGAACTCGACCTGGGCAAGCTGCTCGCCAAGCGGGCCGCCGTGACGGCCACCTCGCTGCGCGGGCGGCCGCTGGCCGAGAAGGCCGCCATCGTGGCGGCGGTGCGCGAGCACGTCTGGCCGCTCATCGCGGGCGGGCGCGTACGGGCGGTCGTCGACCGCACCCTCCCGATGGAGGAGGCGGCCACGGCGCACCGGGTCGTCGAGGACAGCACTCACGTCGGCAAGGTGCTGCTCACCCACTGAAGCACGGGCCGCTCACCCACTGAAGCGATCTGCTGCGCACCAACTGGCCGCAGGCACGGCGCCCGTAGCGCGGCGTCACCCGAACCCGCCGCTCAGCGCGCCCCGTGGCACGGGGCGTGTGAGGGTGGAGGTGTCCGTAGGGGGGCGCCTCGTGCGGAGGGTGGCGCCATGGGCGGTGGATCGCGAACCGCGGCCGTGCTCGGCCTGGCGGTCTCGGCAGCGCTGATATCCGCGGGGCCGGCGTGGGCCGGGGAACCGGAGCCCACGTCCGCACCGCCCTCGCTGCCCGTGACGGCCACGACCTCCACCACGGTCTTCCCCTCCTCGCCGCCCTCCCCCGGCGCCGGCCGGCTGGCCGGGACGGTCGCGGGGGAAGGCCGCAGACACCCCGGCCGGGAGACCGACGACGAGACCCGGTCCGACCACGAGGACGCCGGCCGGCCGCAACGACCGGCCGCCCCGCACGCGCCCTCGCCCTCGTCGGCCCCGCGCCCGCCCGGCGGCGCGGCCCCCGCCCGCCAGCCCGCCCACCAGCCCGCCCGGGCGCCCGCCCGCGACCCCGCGGACCAGGCCGATCCGGCGGACCGGGTGATACGGGTGCTCCCGCTGGGCACCGGAATGACCCTGACGGGCCTGGGACTCGGCTTCCTCGCGCTGCGCCTGCGCCGCCGCTAGGTCGCCGCCGGGCGGACGAACGGGGCGCCCGGCCGCCGCCACGCCCCCCTCTGGAGGCGTACGCCCCGAAAATATGTGCGCCCCTGCGCGCCCCTGCGGTGGATCAGACGTGTACGGGGGCATCACCAGGGGGAAATCACCTGTGCGAGAGAATGGCGGCATGGATATGCCGAGGAATGAACGGTCGCAGGAGAGCCCGCACGTCCTGGTCGTAGGGCCGGACGGCATGGCTCTCGGCAGCGCCAGCCCCGGCGGCGGGGAGGGCGACGACGAGTCGCGCGAGGTCCCGGTGACGGAGATGGTGGAACAGCCCGCCAAGGTCATGCGCATCGGCAGCATGATCAAGCAGCTGCTGGAGGAAGTGCGCGCCGCGCCTCTGGACGAGGCGAGCCGCGTCCGGCTCAAGGAGATCCACCACAGCTCCGTCAAGGAGCTGGAGGACGGTCTGGCGCCCGAGCTGGTGGAGGAGCTGGAGCGGCTGTCGCTGCCCTTCACCGACGAGACGATCCCCACCGAGGCCGAACTGCGCATCGCGCAGGCCCAGTTGGTCGGGTGGCTCGAAGGACTCTTCCACGGCATCCAGACCGCGCTGTTCGCCCAGCAGATGGCCGCCCGCGCCCAGTTGGAGCAGATGCGCCGCGCCCTGCCGGCCGGTGTGCTCTCCGACGACGAGCACGAGGGCCAGCAGCACGGCGGCGCGCGCTCGGGCCCGTACCTGTAGCCGACCAGCCGACCAGCCGACCAGCCGACCAGCCGGCCAGCCGACTGGCCGAGAAGGTCGCGAAGAGAACAGAAGAAGAGAACAGAAGAAGGGCCGGTGGTCGCTCGCGACCACCGGCCCTTCTTCGTGTCTGCCCTGCACGTGGTCCTACGTGGCCGACTGGCCCGTCGACACCGTCAGCACGAACTCGCCGTTCTTCGGGTCGAACGGGTCGCCCACCTCGGGCGACTGGGTCATCACGGTGCCCTTGCCCCACGTGTTCTCGTTCACCACGTCGATCCGGTACTTCCAGCCCGCGGCCTGCAGGCACTCCTTCACCGAGTCGACGTAGATGTACTTGAAGTCCGGCGCGCTCTTCTTCGTCTTGTCGCGGAAGTTGTCGTACGCCTTGGTGCACTTCTCGGGGGCGACGGTCTTGGACTTGTCGCCTTCCTTGACCTTCGCCTGCGTGCCGCCGGCACCGCCGCCCGTGCCGCCGGTGCCGCCCGCGGTGACGCTGCCGCCGCCGCCAGGGGCCACCGAGGCCGAGGCGGAGGGCTTGTCGCCGCCGCCCTCGTCCTTCTTCCCGTTGCCACTGAGCGAGATGGCGGCGACCACGCCGATGACCGCGAGGACCGCGACGACGGCCGAGCCGATGACCACCGAGCGGTTGCCGTTGCCGCTGCCGGAGCCGCCGGAGCCGCCGGAGCTGCCCACGGGGGCCGAGGCGGCCGCGTACGGCGCCGTGGGAGCGCCGCCGGCGCCCGGACCGGACTGGTAGGCGGGAGACGGCGTCTGGTAGCCCTGCGGCCCCGGAGGCGGAGTCTGGGCGTAGCCGCCGCCGTAGGGGTTCTGGTAGGGCGTCTGGACGCTCTGCGGGCCCGGGGCCGGGGTCCCGCTGTCCACGGGCGGGAAGACGGCCGAGCCGACGCCCGCGCCGCTGCGCGCCGGCGGGCCGCCCGCGATGATGATCGGCGAGGGCGCGGCCTGGGCCGTGCCGGTCACCCGGGCGCACTCGTCGCGCATGGCCTCGGCGCTCGGGAAGCGCTCGTTCGGGTTCTTCTTCAGTGCACGGGCGACGAGCGCGTCGACGGCCGGCGGGATGGACCGGTTGATCGTGGAGGGAGCGACGGGCTCCTCCTGGACGTGCGCGTAGGCGATGGCCAGCGGCGAGTCCGCGTCGAAGGGCAGCCGGCCGGTCAGGAGCTCGAAGAGCATGATGCCGACCGAGTACAGGTCGGAGCGGGCGTCGACGCCGCGGCCCAGGGCCTGCTCGGGCGAGAGGTACTGCGGGGTGCCGACGACCATGCCGGTCTGCGTCATCGACGTGACGCCGGACTGCATGGCGCGGGCGATGCCGAAGTCCATGACCTTGACCACGCCGCGCTTGGTCATCATCACGTTGCCGGGCTTGATGTCGCGGTGGACCAGGCCCATCTCGTGGCTGACCTCAAGCGCCGCGAGCACATCGGCTGTGATCTTGAGCGCCTTGTCGGCGGGCATCGCGCCGTACTGGGCGACGTCCGCGTCGAGCACGGAGCGCAGCGGCTGGCCCTCGACGTACTCCATGACGATGTACGGCATCGTCGATCCGTCGAGGTCGTCCTCGCCCGTGTCGAACACCGAGACGATGTTGGTGTGCGTGAGCTTCGCCACCGACTGGGCCTCGCGGCGGAAGCGCTCGCGGAAGGACGCCTCGCGGCCGAGCTCGGTGTGCAGGGTCTTGATCGCCACCTGGCGGTCCAGCACCGAGTCGTAGGCCAGGTGCACGGACGCCATGCCGCCTTCGCCGAGCAGGTCGCGCAGCTGGTAGCGGCCGCCGCCCACAGCTCGTCCCGCGTAGCGGCCCTGCGCGCCGTCCTGGCTCATGGTGTTACTTCCCCCTCGGCGCACTGCCTGGCGTACCGACCCGGCCACAGGCCCGATCCGGCTGTTCTTCGACGTATCCCGGCCAAGTCTGCCCCAGGCAACGGGCACGTCAAGCCGCGTGCCCGTTCCGTGACCGGATGCGCGACAAGGTGTCACGGGATTTGCCTTGCTCGTACCGGTACGGGTTTGATAGCCGGTCCATCCCGGACCGGCGCACGGTGCAAAGCCTGTAGCGTGCCCTAGCGGAAGACCGTTTTCCCGCGCTTCGCTTCTCACGCGAAAGCGAAGCGGAGCGGACCACACACGACGGCGAGGACTGATGGCACAGACGCAGAGCGCCCAGGGTCCGTCCGACCCTGACGCCAACGGGGGCGGTATGCCCGATGTGCCTGAAATGTGGGGTAATGGCGGGCTGGTCGGCGACGGCCGCTACCGCCTGACCCACCGCCTGGGCCGCGGTGGCATGGCCGAGGTCTTCGCCGCCGAGGACGTACGGCTCGGCCGGACGGTCGCGGTCAAGCTGCTGCGCGCCGACCTCGCCGAGGACCCGGTCTCCAAGGCCCGCTTCACCCGCGAGGCCCAGTCGGTCGCCGGCCTGAACCACCACGCCGTCGTCGCCGTCTACGACTCCGGCGAGGACACCGTCGGCCGCAACGTCGTGCCGTACATCGTCATGGAGCTGGTCGAGGGCCGTACCATCCGCGACCTGCTGCTCAACGCCGACGCCCCGCCGCCGGAGCAGGCGCTGATCATCGTCTCGGGCGTGCTGGAGGCGCTGGCCTACAGCCACCAGCACGGCATCGTGCACCGCGACATCAAGCCCGCCAACGTGATCATCACCAACACGGGCGCGGTCAAGGTCATGGACTTCGGCATCGCCCGTGCCCTGCACGGCGCGGCGTCCACCATGACCCAGACCGGCATGGTCATGGGCACGCCGCAGTACCTCTCCCCGGAGCAGGCCCTCGGCAAGACCGTCGACGCCCGCTCGGACCTCTACGCGACCGGCTGCCTGCTGTACGAACTGCTCGCGCTGCGTCCGCCGTTCACCGGCGAGACCCCGCTGTCGGTGGTCTACCAGCACGTCCAGGACACCCCCGTGGCGCCCTCCCAGGTGCTGGAGACGGTGCCGCCGGAGCTGGACGGGCTCGTCATGCGTTCCCTCGCCAAGGACCCGGACGACCGGTTCCAGAGCGCGGAGGAGATGCGCGGGCTGGTCCAGTACGCGCTGCAGATGCTGCACGACGCCGGCAGCCACACGGGCGTGTGGAACACCGGCCCGATCGAGCACGCCACCGCCTCCACCCAGGTCCTGGGCGGCATGGGCGGGGGCGGCATGGGTGCCACCACGGCCATGCCGCACCCGCAGCACGGCTCCACCTCCCAGCAGCCGATCCTGCCCCGCCGGGGCGGCGACGACGGCGGCTTCGACGGCTACAACGGCGGTCGCGGCCCGGGCGGCGGCGGCAAGGGCAAGCTGTGGCTGATCGCCGCGCTCGCGGTGGTCGCGGTCGTGGCGGGCATCGCGTTCATGCTCAAGCAGCAGGGCACGAGCTCGGCGGACCAGCACAAGACGACCGACAAGCAGTCGTCCAGCCCCAAGGCGCCCAGCCCCGGCGTCTCCAAGAGCCCGCCGAAGCACACCAGCCCCTCCAGCGGCACGGGCAACACGGGCAACGAGGACGACGGCTGGACCAAGCCGGAGCGGTCCCACGACACGTCCGACGACTGGAACAGCCGCCCGTCCAAGCCGCCCACCTCGGGCCCGTCGGGCGAGCCGTCGCCGCCGACGAAGTCGCCCAAGGAGCCGACCGCCCCGGTCACGGACGACCCGAAGAACCCCACGGGCGCGCCGGTCACCCCCGGCACCAACACCGGTGGGAACACCGGTGGCAACACGAGCATGGGCAGCGCGGGCTGACGCCGCCCCCGCACCCCCTGAGCGCGTCCGGTTCTCCGGGCGCGCTCAGTCCGTGAAGGCGGCGCGCACGGACTCGTACGCGCCCGTCCACCACACGGCCAGCGCCGCCGACGCCGGGAAGCCCGGGTCGGCGCGGTGGTCGCCCAGCTGGTAGCGCCAGCGCAGCATCCAGAAGTCGTTGAGCCGCTCCCACCACACCCGGTGCACGGCCGCGGCCAGCTCGGCCGCGTCGGCCCCGGTCGCGCGGCGGTAGGCGCGGGAGTACGGCCGTACCTTCGCCAGGTCCAGCGTGCCGTCCGGCCTCAGGAAGAAGATCACCGCGGCCCGTACGGCCTCCTCGGCGCGCGGCTGGACCCCGAGCCGGTCCCAGTCGACGATCGCGGCGGGCTCGCCGCCCCGGTAGAGCAGGTTGAGCGGGTGGAAGTCGCCGTGCACCCAGCCACGGGCGGGGGTGGCCGCGGCGGGCGGGCGGCGGTGGGCGTGCTGCTCCAGCAGGGCGCGCCGTTCCACGAGGCGGTGCTCGGCCAGCTCGTCGAAGGTGTCGCGGGGGCGGCCCCTGACGAGGGTCAGGAGCTCCTCGATGAGGGTGAAGGTCTCCTCGGGGCGGGCGGCGGTGTCCGAGCCCGCTGAGGGGCCTGCAGCGGCCCCTCCGGGGCCCTCCATGACCTCCTCCAGGCAGGTGTGCACGTGGCCGAGGAGTGCGCCGAGGCGGCGGGACTGGGTCTCGGTGAGCTCGCCGCCGTCGCGGTGGCGGCCCTCGATCCAGGGGTGGAGGGCGTAGCAGCGGCCGCCGAGGACGGTCACGGTGGCGCCGTCGGCGGTGGGGACGGGCGGGGCGACGGGCAGGCCCATGGCGCCCAGGCGGCGGGTGACGTCGTGCTGGCGGGCGATGGCGTCCCGGTCGCCGTCCAGGTGGTGTTTGAGGAAGAAGCGGCCGCGGGTGGTGGAGAGGCGGTAGCCGCGGTTGAGGAGCCCCTCGGTCAGGGTGTCGCAGGCCACGGGTTCGCCGGCGCCGTCGTAGCGGCCGAGGAGTGTGCACAGGGTGCCGAAGTCCGGTCCGGTGTCGACGGGGGCATCGGTGACAAGTGAGCGCGGCACGCCCCAAATGTTAATTCACGCAGAGTGTGCGGCTCGTCGCGCGGGTACGCCTTCGAGACGGTGCAGAGTGATGAACTGGGGTTCTATGCACAGGTATTCGGGAATGAAGGGGGCGTCGTCGGCGGAGTGCGGGGGCCGCCCGAAGCGTTCGAGTTCGTCGGGCCCGGGGCGGAAAATCCGTGCCTGGCCCACGAATTGCACGGTCCAGACGGATTCCTCGCCGTCGCGCCGCTCCGCCAGGTTGTCGGCGCCGTAGGCCACCACGCTGCCGTCGCACGCCCCGGCGTAGCCGAAGCCGCCGTGCAGTCGCAGCAGGACGCGCGGGGGCGGGCCCTCCACGACGATGTGCCGCGCCACGGTGACGAACGGCAGGGCGCGCATGCTGACGGAGATCCTGCCGTACGGGGTTCCGCCGAGCAGTTCGAGCGCGCGGAGTTCGTCATGGGACACGGTGGTCATGGCATCACTGTGCACTGCCGCCCCACCGGCCCCGTAGGGGCGCCCGGCCCCAGGTGGGGGGACGTAAGTCCCTGGCCGGCCGCTCAGCGCTTCTCGGCCTGCAGACGGGCGACGTACGCGGCGGCCTGGGAGCGGCGCTCCATGCCCAGCTTGGACAGCAGGCTGGAGACGTAATTCTTGATGGTCTTCTCGGCCAGGTGCAGCCGCTCGCCGATGGCGCGGTTGGTCAGGCCCTCGCCGATGAGGTCCAGGATGCGGCGCTCCTGGTCGGTGAGGGAGGCGAGCCGGTCGTCGCCGCCGGTGGTCTTGCCGTCGCGCAGTCTCTCCAGGACGCGGGCGGTCGCCACGGGGTCCAGCAGGGATTTCCCGGCGGCCACGTCACGGACGGCCGAGAGCAGCTCATTGCCGCGAATGGCCTTGAGGACATAGCCGGCGGCGCCCGCCATGATGGCGTCGAAGAGGGCTTCGTCGTCGGCGTAGGAGGTCAGCATCAGGCATTTGATGTTTTCGTCCTGCGAACGGATCTCACGGCATACTTCGACTCCGCTGCCATCCGGAAGGCGTACGTCCAGTACGGCGACGTCCGGCCGGGTGGCGGGAATGCGCACGAGTGCGTCCGCGGCGGTACCGGCCTCGCCGACCACCTCGATGTCCTCCTCGACGGAGAGCATCTCGTGGACGCCGCGACGTACGACTTCATGGTCGTCAAGCAGAAATACCGTGATTTTTCGTTGTTCGCGCACGCTGCCAGTCTCACACACGAAGTCTTCCCCCGCCCTTGTCCTCCGGGATAACGTGCCCCCGTTCCGGCGGCCTGCAAGGCGCTGACCTGTGGATTGGCACTCCGCATTGGCCCGCCTTTCTCGATTTACTTGGAAATCCAAGCAAAGTCGCAGGTCAGGCGGGGTTTCGCAGGAATGCCGCCCACTGGGTAACGTGCTTATTGCAGGCCATTCGCCGGGGCAACCTGTCACGCCCGGTTCCGGCCTCGGCACACCCACCCCGTGTGCCGTCGCGGATCGGGCGAGCCTCTCTCCGCCTCACGGCGGGGGGACCCCCTCTGGCCGCCGGCGACCCCGGGGGCCGGACAGACGGAGGAGCACACGTGACCGTGGACAGCACTGCCGCGCGCAAGCCGCGACGCAGCAGCAAGCGGGCCGGCGCCAAGAAGGCGGCCGGTGAGCCCGAACTCGTACAGCTGCTGACGCCGGAGGGCGAGCGGGTCGAGCACCCCGACTACTCCATCGACCTGTCGCCCGAGGAACTGCGCGGCCTGTACCGGGACATGGTGCTGACCCGCCGCTTCGACGGCGAGGCGACCACCCTGCAGCGGCAGGGCGAGCTGGGCCTGTGGGCGTCGCTGCTCGGCCAGGAGGCCGCACAGATCGGCTCCGGCCGCGCGACGCGCGACGACGACTACGTCTTCCCGACCTACCGCGAGCACGGCGTGGCCTGGTGCCGCGGGGTCGACCCCACGAACCTGCTGGGCATGTTCCGCGGCGTGAACCACGGCGGCTGGGACCCCAACGAGAACAACTTCCACCTCTACACGATCGTCATCGGCTCGCAGGCGCTGCACGCCACCGGCTACGCCATGGGCGTCGCCAAGGACGGCGCCGACTCGGCCGTCATCGCCTACTTCGGCGACGGCGCCTCCAGCCAGGGCGACGTGGCCGAGGCGTTCACCTTCGCGGCCGTGTACAACGCACCGGTCGTCTTCTTCTGCCAGAACAACCAGTGGGCGATCTCCGAGCCCACCGAGCGGCAGACCCGCGTCCCGCTCTACCAGCGCGCCCAGGGCTACGGCTTCCCCGGCGTCCGGGTGGACGGCAACGACGTGCTGGCCGTCCTCGCCGTGACCAAGGCCGCGCTGGACCGCGCCCGCACCGGCGAGGGCCCGATGCTCATCGAGGCGTTCACCTACCGCATGGGCGCCCACACCACCTCGGACGACCCCACGCGCTACCGCCTCGACGAGGAGCGCGAGCTGTGGGAGGCGAAGGACCCGATCCTGCGCCTGCGCGCCCACCTGGAGAAGCAGGGCCTGGCCGACGAGGCGTTCTTCGCCGGGCTGGAGACGGAGAGCGACGCGCTCGCCAAGCGGGTACGGGACACCGTGCGCACCATGCCCGACCCCGACGACATGGCGATGTTCGAGCACACCTACGCCGACGGGCACGCGCTCGTCGACGAGGAGCGCGCGCAGTTCGTCGCGTACCAGGCTTCGTTCGCAGAGGAGACCAACTGACCATGAGCACCCAGAAGCTCACGATCGCCAAGGCGATCAACGCCTCCCTGCGCACCGCCCTGGAGACCGACCCCAAGGTCCTCGTCATGGGCGAGGACGTCGGCAAGCTCGGCGGCGTCTTCCGCGTCACCGACGGACTGCAGAAGGACTTCGGCGAGGAGCGGGTCATCGACACCCCGCTGGCCGAGTCCGGCATCGTCGGCACCGCCATCGGCATGGCCCTGCGCGGCTACCGCCCGGTGGTGGAGATCCAGTTCGACGGCTTCGTCTTCCCGGCGTACGACCAGATCGTCACGCAGCTGGCCAAGATGCACGCCCGCGCACTCGGCAAGATCAAGCTGCCCGTGGTCATCCGCATCCCCTACGGCGGTGCGATCGGCGCGGTCGAGCACCACAGCGAGTCCCCCGAGGCGCTGTTCGCGCACGTCGCCGGCCTGAAGGTGATCTCGCCGTCGAACGCCGCGGACGCGTACTGGATGATGCAGCAGGCCATCCAGAGCGACGACCCGGTCATCTACTTCGAGCCCAAGCGCCGCTACCACGACCGCGGCGAGGTCGACACGACCGCGATCCCGGGCCCGCTGCACGCCGCCCGCACGGTCCGCGAGGGCACCGACCTGACGCTCGTCGCGTACGGGCCGATGGTCAAGACGTGTCTGGAGGCGGCGGCCGCGGCCGAGGAGGAGGGCAAGTCGCTGGAGGTCCTGGACCTCCGCTCGGTCTCGCCCATCGACTTCGACGCGATCCAGCGGTCGGTGGAGAAGACCCGCCGCCTGGTCGTCGTGCACGAGGCCCCCGTCTTCTTCGGCTCCGGCGCCGAGATCGCCGCCCGGATCACCGAGCGCTGCTTCTACCACCTGGAGGCCCCCGTCCTGCGGGTCGGCGGCTACCACGCGCCCTACCCGCCGTCCCGGCTGGAGGACGAGTACCTGCCCGGCCTCGACCGCGTGCTCGACTCCGTCGACCGCGCGCTGGCGTACTAGGGCAGAGGGAGAGTCGTGACGATGACAAGCACCGCCAACACCGGCCAGCGCTTCCGCGAGTTCAAGATGCCCGACGTGGGCGAGGGACTGACCGAGGCCGAGATCCTCAAGTGGTACGTGAACGTCGGTGACACCGTCACCGACGGGCAGGTGGTCTGCGAGGTCGAGACCGCCAAGGCGGCCGTCGAGCTGCCGATCCCCTTCGACGGCGTGGTCCACGAGCTGCGCTTCCCCGAAGGCACGACGGTCGACGTCGGCCAGGTGATCATTTCGGTGGACACCCAGCCCGGCGCGGGGCCCGCGGAGGAGGCCCCGGCCTCGACCGCCGCCCACGCCGAGAAGAGCGCGGCCTCCGCCCTGGCGGAGGAGGCCGAGCCGGAGCAGCAGGGCCGCCAGGCCGTGCTCGTCGGCTACGGCGCCGCACCGTCCTCGACCAAGCGCAGGCCGCGCAAGGCGGCCGCCACCGGGACGCGCGCGGTCGTCCACGAGCAGGCGGGTGCCTGTGCCGCGGCGCCGCAGGCGACGTTCGCCGCCGGGATCCAGGCGGAGCTCAACGGGCACGCGGCCCCGGCCGCCCCCGTGGTGCCGGCCCCCGCCGCGCCGGTCGCTCCCGCGGCTCCCGTCGTGCCCGGCGCCCGGCCGCTGGCCAAGCCGCCGGTGCGCAAGCTGGCCAAGGACCTCGGCGTCGACCTGGCCGCGGTCACCCCGACCGGCCCCGGTGGGGTCGTCACCCGCGAGGACGTCCACGCGGCCCTGACCGCCGCACCGGCCGCCGCCGAGCCCGTGGCGCCGCAGCCCGTGGCGCCCGCCGCCCCGGCCGTCGCGCAGGTGGCGCGCGAGACCCGCATCCCCGTCAAGGGCGTCCGCAAGGCGACCGCCCAGGCGATGGTGGCCAGCGCCTTCACCGCGCCGCACGTCACGGAGTTCGTCACCGTCGACGTCACGCGCACGATGAAGCTCGTCCAGAAGCTCAAGGACGACCCCGACATGGCCGGGCTGCGGGTCAACCCGCTCCTGCTCGTCGCCAAGGCGCTGCTCGTGGCGATCAAGCGCAATCCGGACGTCAACGCCGCCTGGGACGAGGAGAACCAGGAGATCGTCCGCAAGGACTACGTGAACCTGGGCATCGCCGCCGCCACCCCGCGCGGCCTGATCGTGCCGAACATCAAGGAGGCCCAGGCCAAGACGCTCCCCGAGCTGTCGCAGGCCCTGGCCGATCTGGTGACCACGGCCCGGGAGGGGAAGACCTCCCCCACCGCCATGTCGGGCGGCACGGTCACGATCACCAATGTGGGCGTCTTCGGCGTCGACACCGGCACGCCCATCCTCAACCCGGGCGAGTCCGCGATCCTGGCCGTCGGCGCGATCAAGCTCCAGCCGTGGGTGCACAAGGGCAAGGTCAAGCCGCGCCACGTCACCACGCTGGCGCTCTCCTTCGACCACCGCCTGGTCGACGGCGAGCTGGGCTCGAAGTTCCTCGCCGACATCGCGGCGGTCCTGGAGAACCCGCAGCGTCTGATCACCTGGGCGTGATCCCTGCGCGGCCCGCACCCCCGTGACGGGCCGCGCAGGTGGGTAAGACAGAGGGCCCGGACATCACTCCTCACCCCCCTCCCGTGAGGAGAGAGTGGCTGTCCGGGCCCTCTGTCTGTGTACGGAGCGGCCTCGGGACGCACTCCGCCCCTGGTCGGGAGGTGGAATGGCCCGTGCTGTGCAATTTACTTAACAATGACCGACACTTGCACTGTCGGATTTGGAGGGCGCAGTGGAGCGTGTGGATGGCGAGTCCATCAGCCGTCTGCTCCGTGCCTGGCGCGGCCGGATCGACGCGAGAACCGTGCGCGAGCTGCGCGGCGTCGTCCCGCGTCCCGGCCGCAGACTCTCCCAGGCGCATGTCGCCCGCATGACGGGCGTCAGCGAGGGCTGGTACCGGGCACTGGAGGCGGGCCGGCGGCAGGACTTCTCCGAGAACTTCCTCCTGCGGGTCGCCCAGGCGCTGCGGCTGAGCGAGGCGGAGACGCTCACGCTGTTCCTGGCCGTCTGCGGCCGCAGGCCGCCGGGTTCGGGCCGGGAGCAGACCGACCTGCCGCCGGGCGTCAAGGCCCTCCTCGAACAGCAGGTCTCCTACCCCGCCTATCTCTCCGACCTGGCCTGGAACGTCGTCGCGGCCAACTCGCTCATGGGCGAATGGTTTCCCTGGGTGCTGCGCCCCAAGCCCAACCTCATGCGCTGGGCCCTGCTGCACCCCGAGGCCCGCGAGCAGATGCTCGACTGGGAGGACAGCTGCGCCCGCACCTACCTCGCCATGCTCCGCGTCGCCGCCAACAGCAACCCCGGCAACGGCGAGCTGCGCGCCCTCGTCGAGGAGATACTCGACGCCGACGCGGACTGCCGGCGCATATGGGCCGAGGAGTTCGACGTGGTCGAGCACCGCGACGGCCACGTCTTCCGGCTGCGCCTGCCGTACCACGGCCGCCGCGAGATACGCGTGACGAGCCATGTCCTGCTGCCCATACAGCGCACCGACCTGAGGTTCGTCTTCATCACCCCGGCCGACGGCTGGGCCGGCATCTGAACGACCCGCACCGCGGGTGCGCGATCGTCCGGATCGCGGACGGGGCCTCACCACGCATCTGTGTTGTATCTATGCTGTGCGCATGCCATCCGCGCCCGCCGTCCAGGTCAGACAGCCCCCCGCCGCCGAGCGCGTGTACGCGCACGTCAAGGACGCGGTACTGCAACGGCGTTACGAAGGCGGAACGCTCCTGACCGAAGGCGACCTGGCCGAGGCCGTCGGGGTCTCCCGCACGCCCGTCCGCGAGGCGCTGCTGCGGCTGGAGGCGGAGGGGCTGCTCAAGCTCTACCCGAAGAAGGGGGCGCTCGTCCTCGCCGTGTCCGCACAGGAGATCGCGGACGTGGTGGAGACCCGGCTGCTGGTGGAGAAGCACGCGGCCGGCAAGGCCGTCCCCGCGCCGCCGCAGCTCATCGCCCGGCTGGCGGAACTCGTCGAGGACATGCGCCGGCAGGCCGCCGCGGGCGACCTCGCCGCCGTCTCCCTCAGCGACCGCGCCTTCCACGCCGAGATCGTGCGCAACGCCGGCAACCGCATCCTCTCCGGCCTCTACGAGCAGCTGCGCGACCGCCAGCTGCGCATGGGGGTGGCCGTCATGCACGCACACCCCGACCGGATCGCCAAGAACATCGCCGAACACACCGAGATCCTGGAGGCGCTGCGCTCCGGGGACGCCGCGGCGGCCGTCGCCGTCGTCGACCGGCACGTCAGTTGGGTACGCAATCTGGCCCGGGGGGACATCCGATGAGCTCAGGCTCCACAGCACTGCCCGGCGACCCTCCCGGCGGCCGCCGGGCCATGGCCGTCTGGGGGATCGGCGTCGCCGTCTACTTCGTCGCCATCATCTTCCGCACCAGCCTCGGCGTCGCCGGCATCGACGCGGCCGAGCGCTTCGACATCAACGCCTCGGCCCTGTCGACCTTCTCCATCCTCCAACTGCTCGTCTACGCGGGCATGCAGATACCCGTCGGCCTCATGGTCGACCGGCTGGGCACCCGGAAGGTGCTCGCCCTGGGCGTCGTGCTCTTCACCACCGGCCAGTTCGGCTTCGCGCTCGCCCACTCCTACGGCACGGCCCTCGCCTGCCGGGCCCTGCTCGGCTGCGGCGACGCGATGACGTTCATCAGCGTGCTGCGCCTGGGCGCCCGGTGGTTCCCCGCCCGCAACGGCCCGATGATCGCGCAGGTGGCGGCGCTGTTCGGGATGGCGGGCAACCTCGTCTCCACCCTCGTCCTGGCCCGGCTGCTGCACGACGCCGGCTGGACGCGGACGTTCGCCGGCAGCGCGGGCGCGGGCGTCGTCGTGCTCGTCCTGATGCTGGCCTTCCTCAAGGACCACCCCGAGGGCTTCGAACCCGCTCCCGGCGCCCGCCCCGGCAAGGGCTCCGTGCGGCAGCAGATCGCCCTGGCGTGGCGGGAGCCCGGCACCCGGCTGGGCCTGTGGGTCCACTTCACCACGCAGTTCCCCGCCATGGTCTTCCTGCTGCTGTGGGGGATGCCGTTCCTGGTGGAGTCCCAGGGGCTGGCGCGCGGCACGGCCGGCTCCCTGCTGACGCTGGTCGTGCTGGCCAACATGGCCATCGGCCTGGTCTACGGGCAGATCATCGGCCGCCACCACGCGGCCCGGCTGCCGCTCGTCCTCGGCACGCTCGGCGCGACGGCCCTGCTGTGGGCGGTGGCCATCGGCTGGCCGGGCGAGCACGCCCCCCTGTGGCTGCTGATCACGCTGTGCACAGTGCTCGGCGCCTGCGGGCCCGCCTCGATGATCGGCTTCGACTTCGCCCGTCCCGCCAACCCTCCCGAGCGGCAGGGCACCGCCTCCGGCATCGTCAACATGGGCGGCTTCCTCGCCTCCATCACCACGCTGCTGGCCGTGGGGCTGCTGCTCGACTGGACCGGCGGCGACTACGGGGCGGCCTTCTCCTGCGTGTTCGTCCTCCAGGGGCTGGGCCTCTCCCAGATCCTGCGGCTGCGCGGCCGGGCACAGCGGCGCGAGCGGGAGCGCGTCGTGGCGTCCCGCGTGGAGACCGTGCACGTGCCCGTACGCCCGGACAGCGGCGGCCTCAGGGCGTGACCGCGAACCTCCGCAGGATGGCGCCCGCCAGCTCCTGATCGCCCTCGACCTCGATGCGGTCCGCCACCGCCTCCGGCCGCACCCGGCCGCACGCCAGCCGGGCGTAGGTCTCCCAGTCCAGCGAGAGCGCCACCGTCGGCCCCAGCGAGACGCTGCTGTCGATCGTCCCCCTGCCCTGCGGCCCCACGCGCACCGTCCGCAGGAACTCCAGCGGCCCGTGCACGTCGAAGGCCACCGTCGTCCCCGGCCGCGCGCCCGCGTTCTGGGCTACCACCCCCGGCAGCGCCTCCAGCAGGAACTCCTGGGCGACGACCGCGCCGGGCGAGTCCAGGTTGCCCGGCATGCCGAGGGCGCGGCGCAGGTCCTGCTCGTGCGTCCACACGTCGAACGCCCGCAGCTGCAGCGTCCGGTCGAGGGTGCGCTCGGTGCCGCTGCCCAGCGGCCAGCGCACCGGCGTCTGCGGGGAGCGGTGCTCGTTGCGCAGCTGCCGCGAGCGCCGGATGATCGTGTAGTCGAGCTCCGAGGTCATCTCCAGCGCGGTGTGACAGCGCCGCACGTCGACCTGGACCTCGATGTAGCGGGAGAACTCGTCGGTGACGTGCCGCAGATCGCGCGGCAGGGTGTGGATCGGCCGTGGCTCGCCCAGCATTTCGCACTCGACCCCGATGACGTGCGAGACCACGTCGCGCACCGACCAGCCCGGGCACTCGGTGGCCCGGTTCCAGTCGCTCGCGGCGATGACGTTCACCAACTCGTTGACGGATTCGATCGCATGGGTCCAGGCATCGATCGCGGGCTGGAGGCTGGGGTGGACTGTCACGGGCTGATCCCTCGGGCGTTGCTGAACGGCAGGGCGGGGGCGTGCGTACGTGCGAAGCAAGTGCTGTCTGGGTCCTATGCAGTTAAGTTACGCTGCCCGTGGTCGCCTCGGCAGAGGTTTCGGGTGAGGGATGCGGAGAGTGGTGGTACCGTGCGCGCGTCGTTGATCCAGTTGGGCGTCGACCCGGCAGAGCCGGTTGACGCGCGCCGCGCCCGCGCGGCCGCCCTCGTGCGCGAGCAGCGCGGCAGCGACCTCGTGGTGCTGCCGGAGCTGTGGACGGTGGGCGCCTTCGCCTACGAGTCCTTCGCCTCCGGCGCCGAGCCGCTGGACGGCCCGACGGCCACCGTCATGGCGCAGGCCGCCCGGGACGCGGGCGTCTGGCTGCACGCGGGCTCCATCGTCGAGCAGGACCCCGACGGCCCCCTCTACAACACCTCGCTCGTCTTCTCCCCCTCCGGCGAACGGGCCGCCGCCTACCGCAAGATCCACCGCTTCGGCTTCGACAAGGGCGAGGCCGTCCTGATGGACGCCGGCGGCGAGCCCGCGACCGTCCGCCTGCCGGAGATCACCGCGGGCCTGGCGACCTGCTACGACCTGCGCTTCCCCGAGCTGTTCCGGGCCCTGGTCGACGAGGGCGCACAGCTCTTCGTCGTCCCCGCGGGCTGGCCGGCCCGGCGCCGCGGGCACTGGACGCTGCTGGCCCGCGCCCGGGCGCTGGAGAACCAGTCCTACGTCCTGGCCTGCGGCACCGCCGGCACCCACGCGGACGTCGAGCAGGCCGGGCACAGCATCGTCGTCGACCCCTGGGGCGAGGTCCTCGCCGAGGCGGGGGCGGACGAGGAGGTGCTGACCGTCGACCTCGACCCGGGCAGGGTGGCGACCGTCCGCGAGGACTTCCCGGCACTGAAGGACCGGGTCCTGCGCTCCTGACCGCGCCCGGCCCCGCCACATGAACGCCGTGTGTCGGCCCGCGGACGCGGGAATGCCCGTGCGAGCCGATGTTGTTGGATGGGGGCATGGCCCCACGAGCACGCGTCCGCGCCCCCGAACTCATCGGCAAGGGCGGCTGGCTGAACACCGGCGATCACGACCTCACCCTCGCTGACCTGCGAGGACGCATTGTCATCCTGGACTTCTGGACGTTCTGCTGCGTGAACTGCCTGCACGTCCTGGACGAGCTGCGCGAGCTGGAGGAGAAGCACCGCGACACCGTCGTGATCATCGGTGTGCACTCGCCGAAGTTCGTGCACGAGGCCGAGCACCAGGCCGTCGTCGACGCCGTCGAGCGCTACGAGGTGCACCACCCCGTCCTCGACGACCCCGAGCTCGCCACGTGGAAGCAGTACGCCGTCCGCGCCTGGCCCACCCTTGTCGTCATCGACCCCGAGGGCTACGTCGTCGCCCAGCACGCCGGCGAGGGCCACGCCCACGCCCTGGAGGCGCTCGTCGCCGAGCTGGAGGCCGAGCACGAGGCCAAGGGCACCCTGCGTCGCGGCGACGGCCCCTACGTCGCCCCCGAGCCCGTCGCCACGGACCTGCGCTTCCCCGGCAAGGCGCTGCGCCTGCCGTCGGGGAACCTCCTCGTCACGGACACCACCCGGCACCAGCTGGTCGAGCTGGCGGCCGACGGCGAGACGGTCGTGCGCCGCACCGGCACGGGCGAGCGCGGCTTCAGCGACAGTCCCGCGCGCTTCAGCGAGCCGCAGGGCCTCGCCCTGCTGCCGGACGGCACGGTGATCGTCGCCGACACCGTCAACCACGCGCTGCGCACCTACGACCCGGCCGACGGCACCGTGGGCACCGTGGCCGGCACCGGCCGCCAGTGGATGCAGGGGCAGCCCGTCTCCGGCCCCGCCCGCGACGTCGCGCTGTCCTCGCCGTGGGACGTGGCCTGGTTCGCCGACCGGCTGTGGATCGCCATGGCGGGCGTCCACCAGCTGTGGACGTACGACCCGGCCACGGCCACCGTCGAGGCGGCCGCCGGCACCACCAACGAGGGCCTGGTGGACGGCCCGGCGGCCGAGGCGTGGTTCGCCCAGCCCTCCGGGCTCGCCGCCACCGAGGACCGGCTGTGGGTGGCCGACTCCGAGACCTCGGCGGTGCGCTGGGTGGAACGGGACGGAGAGGGCTTCGCCGTCCGCACCGCCGTCGGCACCGGCCTCTTCGACTTCGGCCACCGCGACGGCGACGCCGCGCAGGCGCTCCTGCAGCACCCGCTCGGGGTCACCGCCCTGCCCGACGGCTCGGTGGCGGTGGCGGACACGTACAACCACGCGCTGCGCCGCTTCGACCCGGCGACGGGCGAGGTGACGACCCTGGCGACCGACCTGCGGGAGCCGTCGGACGCCGTCCTCGTCGACGACGACATCGTCGTGGTGGAGTCGGCCCGGCACCGGCTGACGCGTCTGCGCCTGCCGGAGGAGGCGGTACGGGTCGAGGCGGTCGCCCACCGCACGCAGCGGGAGGCGACGGAGGTGGCCCCCGGCACGCTGCTGCTGGACGTGGTCTTCCAGGCCCCGGCGGGCCAGAAGCTGGACACCCGCTACGGGCCGTCCACGCGCCTGCTCGTCAGCTCCACGCCGCCCGCTCTGCTCGCGGAGGGCGCCGGGCAGGGCACGGACCTGCACCGCGAGCTCGTGCTGGCGGACGGGGTGACCGAGGGCGTGCTGCACGTCTCGGCGATGGCGGCGTCCTGCGACGACGACCCGGCCAACGAGTACCCCGCCTGCCACATGCACCAGCAGGACTGGGGCGTCCCGGTGCGGGTCGTCGCCGGTGGCGCGGGCCGGCTGCCGCTGGTGCTGGCGGGCCTCGACGGCTGACCGGTCAGCGCACGTACCGGTGGTCCTCCTCGACGACGGGGGCCGCCGGGGGCGGCGCCTGCACCCTGCGCCGCTTGAAGATGCTCACGTAGGCGCACAGGCCGAGGACGCCCGCCGCCATGAGGATCAGGCCCACCAGGGTGACGTTGATGCCCTGCATGTGCCAGTCGACCGCGAACGTGAGGATGCCCCCCGCCGCGATCAGAGCGATGCACCATCCCATGCCCATGGGGATACGCCTCCCGGAGTGATCGGCCGTGCCGGCGGGCCGGAGGGCTCGCCGGCCGGGCACGGGTGCGGGTACCCCGGGCGGGGGCGGCGAATCACATGGCGGGCTTCGCGGCGGGGCCCACCCACTCCTGGGCACCGGCCTCGTCGTACACCCAGTACGTCGTGCGGACCTTGTCGTCCACGTGCAGCTTCCCGCCGGGCAGGGCCGGGCGGGCCGGGGCGCCCGGGAGGGGGTCGGGCCTGCGGCGGTCGGGCGCCTGGAAGGTGACGGAGAGCCGGGTGACGTCGCGTCCCTTGCCGCCCGAGCCGTCGGCGGCGGTGGTCAGGATCGCGGCGTACGCGGCCTTGCCGGGGCGCAGCCCGATCCTGTCCTGCGTCGCGCTCTCCTCGACGGGGGCGACGGTGGCCTGGTCCTGGTCGAAGCGCAGGTAGGGGAAGCCGTCGACGAGGCAGAGCTTGTCGGAGGTGTTGGTCGCCACCAGCAGGGCGTGCTCGGCGGGGGACTTCGCGACCCGGACCTCGACCTTGAGGGCGCCGCTGCAGGGGTTCTCGGGTGCCGGGACGACGGGCTCCGGGGTGGCCGCCGGCGTGCCGGAGGCGGGCGCGGCCGAGGTGGGTGCGGCCTTGTCGGCCTCGTCCTTCGTGCCGCCCTCACCGCCGCCTCCGCAGGCGGTGAGGGTCAGGGCGGCCACGGCGGCGAGCGCGGCGGCGGTCCGAAGGCTACGGCTGGTCATGATGGTTCCCCCGATGGGACGTTCGATGGTGGTGCGTCTCGGGGGGCTGTATATCAGCCTTCCAGGAAGGCGGTCAGCGCAGACGCCAGCAGGTGGGGGTCCTCGGCACCGCACAGTTCGCGCGCGGAGTGCATGGACAGGATCGCGACGCCGATGTCGACGGTGGCGATGCCGTGCCGCGCGGCCGTGATGGGACCGATGGTCGTGCCGCAGGCCACCGCGTTGTGGGAGACGAAGTGCTGCATCGGCACGCCCGCCCGCTCGCAGGCGGCGACGAACACGGCCCGCCCGCCGCCGTCCGTGGCGTAGCGCTGGTTGACGTTGGTCTTGAGGATCGGGCCGCCGTTGGGCATCGGGTGGTGGCCCGGCTCGTGCCGCTCGGAGTAGTTGGGGTGGACGGCGTGGCCGGTGTCGGAGGAGAGGCAGACGGTGCCGGCGAAGGCCCGGGCCCGGTCCTCGTAGGTGCCGCCGCGCGCGAAGACGGAGCGCTCCAGGACGTTGCCGAGCAGCGGGCCCTCGGCGCCGGTGTCGGACTGGCTGCCGTTCTCCTCGTGGTCGAAGGCGGCCAGCACGGGGATGTACGGCAGGTCCGCAAAGGTGCTCGCGGCGACGAGGGCGGCGAGGCCGGCGTGCACGGACAGCAGGTTGTCCATGCGGGGGCCGGCCAGCAGCTCGCGGTCGCGGCCGAGGTAGGCGGGCGCCTCGACGCTGTGCGTCATCAGGTCCCAGCCGGCGACCTCCTCGGCGGCGACGCCGGCCTCTTCGGCGACGAAGCGGATCAGGTCGCCCTCGCCCACCTCGCCCAGGCCCCAGATGGGCGTCATGTGGCGCTGCTTGTCGAGCTTGAGGCCGTCCTGGTTGACGCCGCGGTCGAGGTGGATGGCGAGCTGGGGCACGCGCAGCAGCGGCCGGTCGACGTTGACGAGGTGGTGGCTGCCGTCCCGCAGGGTCAGCCGGCCGGACAGGCCGAGGTCGCGGTCGAGCCAGGTGTTGAGCAGCGTGCCGCCGTAGAGCTCGACGGCGACCTGCCGCCAGCCGTGCGCGCCGGTGTCGGGCAGCGGCTTGACGCGCAGGTTGGGGGAGTCGGTGTGCGCCCCGATGATGCGGAACGGCGTGGCGGGGCTCGCGCCCTCGGGCACGTACCAGGCGATGACGGCACCGCCGCGCGTCACGTAGCGGCCGCCTGCCCGACCGTCCCAGGCGTCGGTCTCCGCGACCTGACGGAAGCCGGCCTTCTCCAGCCGCGCGGCGGTGCTCGCCACCGCGTGGAACGGCGACGGGCTGGCCGCCAGGAACGTCATCAGGTCGTCGGTGTGGCCGCGGTCGAAGCGGTGCGCAGAGCTCATGGCCTCAGGATAAGGATCAGGGCAAGAGCCGGACGGGCCTTTCGGCGCCCGGCTCCTGCCCTGGTGCAGCGGTTCGTCGGGGTCGGCTAGAACGCGGCCTCGTCCAGCTCCATCAGGGAGTTGTCGACGGCCTCGGCGAGCGAGCGCTCGACGGAGACGCGCGGCAGGATCTCGGTCGTGAAGAACTTCGCCGCCGCGATCTTGCCGGTGTAGAACGCCTTGTCCTTGGCGGAGGCGCCGGCGAGCTTCTCGGCGGCCACGGCCGCGCCCTTGAGGAGCAGGTAGGAGACGACGACGTCACCGGAGGCCAGCAGCAGGCGGGTGGTGTTCAGGCCGACCTTGTAGATGTTCTTGACGTCCTCGCCGGTGGCGGTGAGGTCGGTGATCATCTTGCCGACGATCGCCTCCAGGTCCACGGCGGCCTTGGCGAGCGCACCGCGGGCGCCGGCCAGGTCCTCGCCGCCGGCCTCGGAGGCCAGGAACTTCTTGATCTCCTCGGAGAGGGTGTTCAGGGCCTGGCCCTGGTCACGGACGATCTTCCGGAAGAAGAAGTCCTGGCCCTGGATCGCCGTGGTGCCCTCGTAGAGGGTGTCGATCTTCGCGTCGCGGATGTACTGCTCGATCGGGTACTCCTGCAGGTACCCGGAGCCGCCGAAGGTCTGCAGCGACTGGGCGAGCTGCTCGTAGGACTTCTCGGAGCCGTAGCCCTTGACGATCGGCAGGAGCAGGTCGTTGAGGCCGTGCAGCGCCTTGGCGTCCTCGCCCGCGGCCTCCTTGACCATGATCTCGTCCTGGACGGAGGCGGTGTAGAGGACGAGGGCGCGCATGCCCTCCGCGTACGCCTTCTGCGTCATCAGCGAGCGGCGCACGTCGGGGTGGTGGGTGATGGTGACCTTGGGCGCGGTCTTGTCCATGAAGTTGGCCAGGTCCGGGCCCTGCACGCGCTCCTTGGCGTACTCCAGCGCGTTGAGGTAGCCGGTGGAGAGGGTGGCGATCGCCTTCGTGCCGACCATCATGCGGGCGAACTCGATGATCATGAACATCTGGCGGATGCCGTCGTGCTTCTCGCCGATGAGCCAGCCCTTGGCGGGGTGCTTGTCGCCGAAGGTCATCTCGCACGTGTTGGACGCCTTGAGGCCCATCTTGTGCTCGACGTTGGTGGCGTAGACGCCGTTGCGCGCGCCCAGCTCGCCGGTCTCCCAGTCGAACTCGAACTTCGGCACGAGGAAGAGCGACAGGCCCTTGGTGCCCGGGCCGTGGCCCTCGGGGCGGGCGAGGACGTAGTGGAAGATGTTCTCCGCCATGTCGTGCTCACCGGAGGTGATGAAGCGCTTCACGCCCTCGATGTGCCAGGTGCCGTCCTCCTGCTTGACGGCCTTGGTGCGGCCGGCGCCCACGTCCGAGCCGGCGTCCGGCTCGGTCAGCACCATGGTGGAGCCCCACTGCTTCTCCACCGCGATCTTCGCGATGTGCTTCTGCTGCTCGGTGCCCTCCTCGAAGAGGATGCCGGCGAAGGCCGGGCCCGAGGAGTACATCCAGATGGCCGGGTTGGAACCCAGGATGGACTCGGCGTAGGCCCAGATCAGCGAGCGCGGGGCGGTGGTGCCGCCGATCTCCTCCGGGATGCCCAGGCGCCACCACTCGGCGTCCATGTACGCCTGGTAGCTCTTCTTGAACGTGTCCGGAACCGGGGCGGTGTTGGTCTCGGGGTCGAAGACCGGGGGGTTGCGGTCGGCGTCGGCGAAGGACTCGGCCAGCTCGTTCTCCGAGAGGCGCGTGATCTCCGACAGGATGTCCTTGGCGGTCTCGACGTCCATCTCCGCGAACGGACCGGAGCCGTACAGCTTGTCGCGGCCGAGAACCTCGAAGAGGTTGAACTCGATATCGCGGAGATTCGACTTGTAGTGGCCCATGACAGACGGCTCCGTAGGTGACGGGAGGGCGATCCTCTGTGCGTACCGGTCAGTAAGCTCCATGATGCTACCGGCCGGTAATAAGACGCAAGACCTGATCGACCAACTGTGACTCGTTACTCTTCAGGGCATGTACGGCTACGACCAGAACGCGGCACAGCAGGGCTACGTGCCCCCGCAGCAGCAGGGCGGCTACGGCGAGCAGCCGCTCTACCCCGAGCCGTCGCCCCCTTCGCTCGCCGACGCGGTCCGCGCCTTCACGACGGGCCAGATGGCCGCCGAGGACTTCCAGACGGTCTTCTCGCACTCCAAGGTCTACTGCCCCCGCGGTGACAACCCGGGCTTCCTGGCGCTGCACAACACCCAGCAGCCGGTGATCCCGATGTTCACGTCCCTGAAGGAGCTGCGGCGGTACGCGGGCAAGGAGTCCAAGTACTTCGTCATCACGGGCGCCGAGGTGCTCGACCTCCTGCCGACCGGATACGGCTTCGTCCTGGACATGGAGGGCGACCACCGCATGGTCTTCGACGCCAAGTCGGTCGAGCAGATGGTCGACTTCGCCATGCGCCGCATGTACGGCTAGCGGTTCCGTCGGGGCCGGGGTGCCGCCGGTGGTGCCCCGGGCCCGGTCAGCGCGTCGCGCGGCGGTAGAGCCGCTCGGCCGCGTCGCCGAAGTAGGCGCTGTACGACGTCTGCTCGTCGCCGCCCTCGTCCTTGCCGCCGAGGACGCCCACGAGCGTCCCCAGTCCCGTCGCCGGGTCCACGTCCGTCAGGAACGGGCTGCCGCTCGTCCCGTTCGGCAGCCCCTCGCAGTCGAAGCGCACCTGCGAGGCGCTCTCCGCGTCCGTCGTGTTCCGGCAGGCCACCGGCCGCTCCCCGGCGTTGGGATAGCCCAGTACCTGCGTCGGCAGCCGCCGCGCCGGCTGGAAGCGGACGCGCTCGGCTCCCGTGACCCCCTCGATGCGCCCCCTCGGGTCGCCGGCGGAGGGCCGCACCCGCAGGAACGCCACGTCGTGGTCCGGATCCCGGTCCGCGGCCCACTCCGGGTCGATGTCGATCGACGTCGGCACCCACACCCCGTACGGCGCACCGCCGTCCCGGTAGCCGGGCACGAACGCCAGATCGGTGCGGAAGCCGTCCATGTACACGCAGTGCGCGGCGGTGACGACGAGGTCGCCCGCCGGACTGTGCACCACGCTCGCCGTGCAGCCGTGCGCCGGCTCGCCCTGGGCGGTGTAGAAGAGCGGCCCCACGGCCGCCGTCGGGGGCACCTCGGCCGCCGCGGGCGGCTGCGCCGCGCGGAGGGTCTCGCCGCGGTCCCCGCCGTCCGCGGGCCGCCCGGGGGCGGGCACCCGCTGGACGACGCCCTCCAGGGCCCGCGCCGCCTTGTCGCCCGCTTCCGGCGGCTGCCGGTAGTGCCCGGTCGCGTCCCCCCGGGCCAGCGGCGCGTCCGTCGCGAGCCCGTGCCGCGCGACGAACAGGCCCATGGCGATCAGGGCCGGCACGGCCAGGGCGGCGACGAGGGCGGCGTATCTCAGGCGCATTGATCAAGTGTCCACCCTGGGGGCGGAAGGCTGCGTTCCGCATTCCGGCGGGACGGGAAGTGCGAGAGGGCGTGCCGGGAACCCGGGGAGAACGCCGGCGGGAATGGATCCGCCCTTGCTGGTTGTTAAGTCTTCAACTAAATTGAACGCACAACCCGAGGAGGCTGACATGCCCGCCGTGACCGTCGAGAACCCGCTGATCCTGCCGCGCGTCGCCGCGCCCGCCGACGGCGTCCAGCGCCCGGTGCTGCACGTCGGCACCGCCCCCGGCGGCTTCGAGGGCGAGGGCTTCCCCGTCCGCCGCGCGTTCGCGGGGATCCCCTACCAGCACCTCGACCCGTTCATCATGATGGACCAGATGGGTGAGGTGGAGTACGCGCCCGGCGAGCCCAAGGGCACCCCCTGGCACCCCCACCGCGGCTTCGAGACCGTCACCTACCTGATCGACGGCACCTTCGTGCACCGCGACTCCCACGGGGGCGGCGGTGTGATCACCGACGGCGACACCCAGTGGATGACCGCCGGGTCCGGCCTGCTGCACATCGAGGCGCCGCCGGAGGCGCTCGTCGTCAGCGGAGGGCTCTTCCACGGCCTGCAGCTGTGGGTGAACCTGCCGAAGAAGGACAAGATGATGCCGCCCCGCTACCAGGACATCGGCAGCGGCAAGGTCGCCCTGCTCACCTCCTCCGACGGCGGCGCGCTGCTCCGGCTGATCGCCGGGAGCGTCGACGGGCACGAGGGACCGGGCATCACCCACACGCCCATCACGATGCTGCACGTGTCCCTGAACCCGGGCGCGGAGCTGACCCTCCCGTGGCGCGCGGACTTCAACGGGCTGGCCTACGCCCTCGCCGGCCGCGGCACCGCGGGCGCCGAGCGGCGTCCGTTCCGCACCGGCCAGACGGTGGTCTTCGGCAGCGGCGACGCGCTCACGCTGAAGGCGGACGCCTCCCAGGAGTCCCGGAGCCCGAACTTCGAGGTCGTCCTGCTGGGCGGGCGGCCGATCCGGGAGCCCATGACGCACTACGGCCCGTTCGTCATGAACACCCACGCCGAGCTCGCCCAGGCGTTCGAGGACTTCCAGGCGGGCCGCCTGGGCACGATCCCGGCGGAGTGACGGCGCCCGGTCACGTGCCGGTGGTCAATAGCCGTTGTCGGGGTAGTCGCCGCCCATGGAAGCCGCCAGGATGACAAAGATGATCACGAGTACGAAGCCGATCGCGGCGATGATGGTCGAGATCAGCGAGAACAGCTTCGCCTTCCCCGACGAGTCCTCCGCTCCCGCGTAGTCGCCCAGCGCGTACTTGCTGTTCACCTGTGAGGCGAAGACCACCGCCGGGATGCCGAGCGGCCAGAAGAGGAGGATCGAGATGATCGCCCAGACCAGGTGGTTGGCCGGTCGCGAGGGTGGCGCGTAGTACGGCTGCTGGGACTGCTGGGGCTGCTGCCACGCGCCCTGCTGCTGCGGGTTCCCCGGCGGAGGCTGCCAGGAGCTGTGCTGCGGGGCCGTCCCGGGCGGCGGCGGGGCCCAGCCCTGGGGCGGTGGCGGGTACCCGGCACCACCGTCGGCCGGCGGGACCGGGTGGGCGGTGCGGGTCGGTTCTTCGCTGCCCGGCGGAGGGCGGCCGGAAGGGGGCCGGTCCTCTGGCGGCGGTTGGCGGTCCTGCCACGGGTTCTGGCTCATGAGCCCTCCTCGTTCCCGTGTGAACTCGGAGTCCCCTGATTCCAGGCTCACCCCAGCGGCGGACCGCTGCAACCAGCCGCGCGCCCCTCGCCGCGCCACGCCCCGCCGCTACGTGATCGCCTCGAAGCCCGCGTCGGAGTCGGCCTCGTAGAGCTCGAACCAGATGTTCTTGCCCTCGCCGCGCGGGTCCACGCCCCAGGCACCGGCCAGGAGCTCCATGAGGACCAGGCCCCGCCCGGAGGAGGCCATCTCCCCCGGGTGGCGCCGGTGCGGCAGTTCGTCGCTGCCGTCGGCGACGTCGACGCGCATGCGCCGGCCGCCCGCCCGGCCCGATATCTCGGCGGTCAGCACCGCGTCCCCGTCCGTGTGCACGAGCACGTTCGTGACCATCTCGGAGACCATCAGCACCGCGGAGTCGGTCTGGTCCCCGTCGGGCCAGTCGTGCATCAGGTCGCGGATCTGCCGGCGGGCCTCGGCGATGCGCTCGGGCTCGGCCTGGGCGATGGTCAGGACCGTGCGGCGCGGCGGGCGGGGTGCGACGGCGGGGGCGCCGAGCCCGGCGGGGGCCGGGGCCTCGCGCCGGAGCAGCAGCAGGGCGATGTCGTCCTCGCGCCGGTCGATGAGCGGGCCGGTGGTGTAGTGCGAGGGCGGGCCGTGCACGGCCTGGACGAGGGTGTCGGCGAGCTCCTCCAGATTGCCGCCGTCCTCGTCGAGGGGGTGGCCCTCGATGATCTCGCGCAGCCGGCTCCAGCCGGTCTCCAGGTCGTGGCCGCCGGTCTCGATGAGGCCGTCGGTGCAGACCATCATCGTCTCGCCCGGTTCCAGGACGATCCGGCTGGTGGGGTAGTCGGTGTCCGGGATGATCCCCAGCGGCAGCCCGCCCGCCGTGGGGCGGACGAGCAGGGTGCCGTCGCTGAGCCGGATCGCCGGGTCGGGGTGGCCGGCCCGGGCGATGACCAGCAGGCCGCTGCTGGGGCAGACCTCGATGTAGAGGCAGGTGGCGAAGCGCTGGTCGGCGGCGTCGCCGTCGCCGTTGATCCCGGCGAGGAAGCGCGAGGCGCGCGAGAGCACCGCGTCCGGGTGGTGACCCTCGGAGGCGTAGGCGCGCAGCGCGATCCGCAGCTGGCCCATCAGCCCGGCGGCCCGGACGTCGTGGCCCTGGACGTCGCCGATGACCAGGGCGATCTTCCCGGAGGGCAGCGGGATCATGTCGTACCAGTCGCCGCCGACCTCCAGGCCGCCGCCGGTCGGCACGTAGCGGGCCGCCACGCTCATCCCGGGGATGTCGGGCTGGACGGTGGGCATCATCGAGCGCTGCAGACCCACGGTCAGCTCGCGCTCCGACTCGTGGACGCTGGCACGGCCGAGGGCCTGGGCCAGCATCCGGGCGACCGTGGTGAGCACCGAGCGCTCGTCGGGGGTGAAGGAGACCGGGACGCTGAAGCCGGCCATCCAGGCGCCGATGGTCCGGCCCGCGTTGATCAGCGGCAGGAAGGCCCAGGACTGCCTGCCGAAACGTTCCACCTTGGCGTGGACGGCGGGGAAGCGCCGCCGGTAGTCCTCGGGGGAGGGCAGGTAGACCGCGCGGCCGGTGCGGATGACCTCGGCGGCCGGGTCGTCGGTCTCGACGGGCTGGTCGAGGAATTCGTCCATGTCGCCGGGCCCGTAGCCGTGGTGGCCGATGAGCTTCACCCGGCCGCCCTCGTGGGCGAAGACCGCCAGCCCCGACGGCTCGAAGCCGGGCATCGACAGCATCGCCGCCACCCGCAGCACCTCGGACGTCGACCGCGCCTCGGCCAGCGCCCGGCCCGCGTCCAGCAGGAACGCCTCGCGGTTGCGCCGCCAGTCGCCCGTGACCTGCGTCCGGGCGGCGGACGTGCCCGGCTGCGGCTCCGGCACCTCCTCGATCGTGCCGACCAGCGAGTACTCGTTCCCGTGCCCGTACGGCCGGGTGCGGCTGCGCACGGTCCGCAGCACCCGGCCCTCGTCGTCGACGATCCGGATCCGCGCCTCGGCGAGGGTGCCCTCGGCCACGGCGAGGTTGATGATGCCCTGCACCTCCACCCAGTCCACGGCGTGAAAGCGCGCGCGGGCCGCGGACTCGCTCAGCTCCACCCGGGTGGGCGGCAGGCCCAGCAGCCGTGCCCCCTCGGCGTCGAACGTGACGGTGCGCGAGACGTTGTCCCATTGCCAGAGGCCGGTCGCGACGGCGGCCAGCACGTCCTCGGTGCGCATTGCCCCACTTTATGCAGGTCTGTGGAGGGGAGACCACCGATGCCGGGTGGGGCGATACCCTTGCTTGGTGCTGTATGCACGCTGACCGCACGCTAACCCAGGCCGGCGGTCTTCCGCAGCACGCTCTCGATCTACGCCTCCGACCACGACTTGGATGAATGATGCATCGGTACCGGTCCCACACTTGCGGCGAGCTCCGTGCGGCTGACGTCGACACCGACGTGCGACTGAGTGGCTGGCTGCACAATCGGCGCGACCTGGGCGGCATCCTCTTCATCGACCTGCGCGACCACCACGGCCTGGTCCAGCTCGTGGCCCGCCCGGGCACCCAGGCGAACGAGGCCCTGAGCCACCTGACCAAGGAGACCGTCGTCCGCGTCGACGGCAAGGTCATGAGCCGTGGCGCCGAGAACGTCAACCCCGAGCTGCCCACCGGCGAGATCGAGGTCGAGGTCACCGAGGTGGAGGTGCTGGGCGGCGCCGAGCAGATCCCCTTCACGATCAACGCCGACGACGGGGTGAACGAGGAGCGCCGTCTGGAGTACCGCTTCCTCGACCTGCGCCGCGAGCGCATGCACCGCAACATCATGCTGCGCTCCGCCGTCATCTCGGCGATGCGCCAGAAGATGACCGCGCTCGGCTTCAACGAGCTGGCCACCCCGATCCTGTCCGCCACCTCCCCCGAGGGCGCGCGCGACTTCCTGGTGCCCTCGCGCCTGCACGCCGGCAAGTTCTACGCGCTGCCGCAGGCCCCGCAGCAGTTCAAGCAGCTGCTGATGATCGCCGGTTTCGACCGCTACTTCCAGATCGCGCCGTGCTTCCGCGACGAGGACGCCCGCGCCGACCGCTCGCCGGGCGAGTTCTACCAGCTCGACATGGAGATGTCCTTCGTCGAGCAGGAGGACGTCTTCCAGGTCATCGAGAAGGTCATGACCGAGCTCTTCGAGGAGTTCGGCAACGGCCGCCACGTCACCTCGCCCTTCCCGCGGATCCCCTTCCGCGAGGCGATGCTGAAGTACGGCTCCGACAAGCCGGACCTGCGCTCCAAGCTGGAGCTCGTCGACGTCACCGACGTCTTCGAGGGCTCGGAGTTCAAGGCGTTCGCCGGCAAGCACGTCCGCGCGCTCGCCGTGCCGGCCCTGCAGGACCAGCCGCGCAAGTTCTTCGACGGCCTCGGTGACTTCGCGGTGGAGCAGGGCGCCAAGGGCCTGGCCTGGGTCCGAGTCGGCGGGGACGTCGAAAACCCGGCGCTGACCGGCCCGATCGCCAAGTTCCTCACCGAGGACAACGTCAAGGCCCTCACCGAGCGCCTGGGCCTGGAGCCCGGCCACGCGATGTTCTTCGGCGCCGGTGAGTTCGACGAGGTCTCCAAGATCATGGGCGCCGTGCGCGTCGAGGCCGCCAAGCGCGCCGGCCAGTTCGAGGAGAACGTCTTCCGCTTCTGCTGGATCGTCGACTTCCCGATGTTCGAGAAGAACGAGGACACCGGCCAGATCGAGTTCTCGCACAACCCGTTCTCCATGCCGCAGGGCGGCCTGGAGGCGCTGAACACGATGGACCCGCTGGACATCCTCGCCTGGCAGTACGACATCGTCTGCAACGGCACCGAGCTGTCCTCCGGCGCCATCCGTAACCACGAGCCCGAGGTCATGTACCGCGCCTTCGAGATCGCCGGTTACAGCAACGAGGAGGTCGAGAAGGAGTTCGGCGGCATGCTGCGCGCCTTCAAGTTCGGCGCCCCGCCGCACGGCGGCATCGCCCCGGGCGTCGACCGCATCGTGATGCTGCTGGCCGACGAGCCGAACATCCGCGAGACCATCGCCTTCCCGCTCAACGGCAACGCCCAGGACCTGCTCATGGGTGCGCCGAGCGAGGTCGAGGACGCCCGCCTGAAGGAGCTCCACCTGAGCATCTACAAGGGCGCGGCCAAGCCGACGGCGTACAAGCCGACGAAGTAACGTCGCAGCGCACGATCCAGCGCGAAGGGGCCCGGCACGATGTGCCGGGCCCCTTCGTCGTCAGCGGCCGCGGGAGTAGCCGCGCGCGGCGGTCATCGGCTCGCGGGGGCAGCATCCCGCCGCGTTGTGCACGGCCCGCTGCAGCCGCCCCGGGGTGAGCCGGTGGCCGTAGAGGACCGAGCGCACCCCGTACTCCGCGACGGCCATGAGCTCCGTCTCGCCGAGCTCGTCCGCGACGACGACCAGCGGGGCGCGGTCGGCGCGGGCCATGCGCCGCAGCGTGCCCGGGGCGTCCCGGTCGTGCTGTCCTATGACCAGGACGTCGACCGCGGCGCCCCCGTCGCCCCGCCGGGCGACGCGGATGCCGGGCAGCGCGCGCAGTTGCCGGACGAGCCGGTGGCGGCCGAGCTCGTCGTCGGCGTGGACGCTCACGGTGATGCGTTTCTCGAACACTGCTCTTCCTCGTCTCCCCCGCGTACCGAACACCCCCAGCGTGGCGGGGCGGGGTCAACGAACGATTGCCGAACGATCAACGCATGCGAGAAGGGCCCGGAACCAGTGGTTCCGGGCCCTTCCTGCGGTCCTCCGCGCTTACGCGGCGGTCTCCTCACCGCCGCCGAAGCGCTCGCGGTAGGCGGCCAGGTCGTCCTCGGTGATCTTCGCGAAGAGCACCGGCGGCACGGTGAACGGCGTACCGGCCGGGACGAACGTCAGGGACTTGGCCTCGTCCTGCGTGACCCAGGTGGCGGTGTCGTCCGCCAGCTGGAACGCCGAGCGCATGGCCGCGGCCGAGGCCGGGATGAACGGCGCGGAGACGATCGCGTAGAGGTGGATGAGGTTCATCGCGGTGCGCAGGGTCAGCGCGGCGCCCTCGGGGTCGGTCTTGATCTCCAGCCAGGGGGCCTTGGTCTCCAGGTAGGAGTTGCCCGCGCTCCACAGGGCGCGCAGCGCCTGCGCCGCCTTGCGGAACTGCATCTCCTCCATGTGCCGCTCGTACTCGGCGAGCAGCTCGGCGATCTGACGCCCCAGCTCCGCCTCGGCCTCGCCCTCCTCGCTGCCCGCCGGGACCTCGTCGCCGAAGCGCTTGCGGGAGAAGGACAGGACGCGGTTGACGAAGTTGCCGAGGACGTCGGCGAGGTCCTTGTTGACCGTGGCGGAGAACAGCTCCCAGGTGAAGGACGTGTCGTCCGACTCGGGGGCGTTGGCCATCATGAAGTAGCGCCAGTAGTCGGCGGGCAGGATCTCCAGGGCGTCGTGCGTGAAGACGCCGCGCTTCTGGGAGGTGGAGAACTTGCCGCCGTAGTAGTTGAGCCAGTTGAAGGACTTGACGTAGTCGACCTTCTTCCAGGGCTCGCGCGTGCCGAGCTGGGTGGCCGGGAACATCACCGTGTGGAACGGGACGTTGTCCTTGCCCATGAACTGCGTGTAGCGGACGTCGTCGGCCTCGTACCACCACGACTTCCAGTCGCGGCTCTCCGGGTCCTGGTCCGCCCACTCCTTCGTCGCACCGATGTACTCGACGGGCGCGTCGAACCAGACGTAGAAGACCTTGCCCTCGGCGGCCAGCTCCGGCCACGTGTCGGCCGGGACGGGCACGCCCCAGTCGAGGTCGCGGGTGATGGCGCGGTCGTTGAGGCCCTCGGCCAGCCACTTGCGGGCGATGGAGGACGACAGAACGGGCCAGTCCTTGCCGTGCTCGTCGATCCACGCCTCGACCTCGCCCTGCAGCTTCGACTGCAGCAGGAAGAGGTGCTTGGTCTCGCGCACCTCCAGGTCGCTGCTGCCGCTGATGGCGGAGCGGGCGTCGATCAGGTCGGTCGGGTCGAGCACGCGGGTGCAGTTCTCGCACTGGTCGCCGCGGGCCTTGTCGTAGCCGCAGTGCGGGCACGTGCCGACGATGTAGCGGTCGGGCAGGAAGCGGCCGTCGGTCAGCGAGTACACCTGGCGGATCGCCCGCTCCTCGATGAACCCGTTCTTCTGCAGCTGGCGCGCGAAGTGCTGGGTGATCTCGCGGTTCTCCGGGGAGGAGCTGCGGCCGAAGTAGTCGAAGGAGAGGTTGAAGCCGTCGTAGACGGCCTTCTGTGCGTCGTGCTGCTGAGCACAGAAGGCGTCGACCGGCAGACCGAGCTCCTTGGCGCCGAGCTCGGCGGGCGTGCCGTGCTCGTCGGTGGCGCAGATGTACAGCGTCTCGCGGCCGGTCTGACGCAGGAAGCGCGCGTAGACGTCCGCCGGGAGCATGGACCCCACCATGTTGCCCAGGTGCTTGATCCCGTTGATGTACGGAAGGGCGCTGGTGATGAGGTGTCGAGCCATTGCGGCTGCTCCCTGGTCGCTGTGTGGTCGGGCTTTGAGGTGGCACCTTTAGCGTATCCGAGGGCCAGGGGGGTGCCGCGCGGCGTTTATGACGGCTGTGTCAAGCGTTCGCGCCCCTTCCGGGCCTGCCGGGGCCTGGCCTGATCCGTGGTTTCGGGAAGGGGCGGGGTAGGGAAAGCCCACGCCCCCCGAGCCCACCCCATCGCCCCGCCCGTCGGGCGGATCAGCAGTCGGTGAACGGAGGGACCACGCGTGTGACGGCGATCAGCCGACAGCGGGAAAGAGGGAGAACGTAGAACCATCCGTCGGCGAGGAGCGGAACGCGACGCAGCCCGCCCGGCACACCTCGGTGGGAGCCTTCCCCGATATCCGTTACGTCCACGCCGACCTCGGCGAGGGTGACGAGCTCCGAGGCGAGCCGTTCCACCTCGGTGACGAAGCGGTCGGACAGTCCGGTGACGACGTGTTCGGCGGGTCGTACTCCCACCGCCAAGCGTCGGTGTCGCTCATGCGGTGCCGTGGTCCTCTCGCGCGATGCCCGCTTCGACGAACGCGACGTCCAGGATGCGGCCGATCTCGGAGGTGATCGCCCGGACCTCGGCGAGGTCGTCGGTCTCAGCTGCCCGGGCTTCCAGCCGGCGCAGGCGGTCGGCGCGCTCAGGGTGACGTTCGATGGCGACGTACACCGCCCACTGCCCGGTGAAGCGTCGCAGGGGAGCGGCGCTCACCAGGTCGCGGGCCTGCTGCAGGGCGGCTGCCCGCTCGGCATCGAACGTGCGGAGCGCGTGAGGGGCGAGGAGCGCGAGCGCGGCGCGGAGCTCTTCCGGACCGGCAGGCTGGGGGATGGGCGCGGAGGTGCTCTCCAACCCGCTGGTCCTTCCGGTCGGCGTGCTGTCCGGCAGTCTCTGACCGTAGACAGTGGGCGGGCAAGCACAGGCCAGGGCCCGGTGCCGTGGACTTGAGCTCCGGGCGTCGGGGGCCGGGCTCTGTTTCTGAGGAAGGGGTGGGTTGGTACAACCCACCCGCCCTCCCCTGTGCCGCCAAGTGCCGCGATACCACAGGGAGATGACTTTTCGTGACCGGGTTGCGACGGCGCGTCGCCAAGCCCTAGCGTGCGCAGCAACAAACAACCCCGGCAGGTGCTAGCAACACCATGCCGGGGTCTCACCACCAAGATCTGCAGAGGATCCTGTGGCTTACGAAGACTCTAACGGCGCCCCGCGCGGCTCCGCATCCCTCATGGCCAACCCGGGCTACGGCAAGCGCCTCGCCCCCGGCCAAGCCCCCCGCCGCAAGGGGGATTTCGCCCACCTGGCCCCGCGTGAGGCGGCCATCGCCGCGCTCATCGACGCCCTCCCCGAGGGCGCCGCCATGGACGCGAAGACCCTCGCCAGGCTGAGCCCCGACTACGGCCAGGCCGCGTGCCGCACCGCCCTCAACCGGCTCCACACCGCCGGTCACCTGCGGCGATTCCGTGAGCGCGCGCAGGCCGAGGACGGTGGGATGCGGTGGGTGACACACACGTACTTCTCGCGGACGGCCCGGGACGACGGCTGGTGGGAGCGCTTCTGGGCGGGGGACGTCGTGGAGGGCCGGGCACCGGTCCCGCCACCCCCGGCGCCTGCCGCCCGCCCCGCACGTTCACGGGCGTACACGGCGCTGGCCGGGTTGACCCGCGCCGATGACCGGCTCGCCCTGTCGGCGGCCGACTGTGCCGCGCTCGAACCGCTCGCGGCGGAGTGGTTCGCGCGGGGCGCCGGTGAAGCGCAGCTGGTCACGGCGCTGACGGCCGGGCTGCCGCCCCAGGTGCACGCCCCGGCGGCACTGATGCGCATCCGGCTGGTCGAGAAGCTGCCGCCGGAGCGCGAGCCGGAGCCGGAAACACGGCGGGTGCCCCTTCGGATCATGGAGTGCGCCGTGTGCGGCGTACCGGGACGCCCCGAGGCCCTGCCGGGCGGCATGTGCCGCGACTGCCGCGGCGAGCCACGGGCCCCCGAACCGGGCGCCCTGACGGCCGCCGAGGTCCGCGCGCGCGTCGCCGGGCTGCGGGCGGCCGTCCGTGCCGACGAAAGGGCCCGCACATGACCGCGGTGCACGACGCGTCTCCCGGCGTCGGGGCACCATGGAGGGGAGGAGGCGACGCCATGACCCCCAGGACCGTGCACCGGCCCCAGATGTTGGTCGAAGAGTTCGAGCAACTCGCCCGCGCCGCGCCGGAGACCGTCCGGCTGGAGTTCGTCAACGGAAAGATCGAGGTCAAGCCGGTGCCGGACGGGACTCACGGTGCGATTTTCATGTGGCTTCTCAAGGTCTGTATGCAGCAACGCCCTGAACTTTCGCTCTTTCCGGAGCAAGGGCTGAAGGTCGAGGCGTACCGCAAGGGCCGGGCGCGCCCTGACGGAGCACTCGCGCCTGACGAACACTTCGTCGGTCAGGGGGAGTGGGCGGATTCCGATGGCGTGCTGATGGCCGTCGAGATCACCTCGTACGACGCGGACACCAACCGTCGCGACCGTCGTGAGAAGCGGGACGGATACGCGGCTGCGGAGATCCCGCTCTACCTGCTGATCGACAGGGACGAGTGCATGCTCGTCCTCTACAGCGACCCGGACCGCGGCACATATCGCCACTGCACGTCGTGGCCTTTCGGCGACGTCGTCGAGATCCCGGCCCCCGTCGGCATCACCCTCCACACCGAGAAGCTCAAGGACTACGCCGACTGAGCAGCACGAGGCGCACCGCCCGAAACCCGCTTGCCGCCCGCGCTGCGCGCCCGGCACCCTCCCCGCATGATCGAACTGCGGGTCCTCACCCCCGACGACTGGCCGCTGTGGCGGCACCTGCGCCTCGCCGCGCTCGCGGACGCCCCGTACGCCTTCGGCTCCCGCCTCGCCGACTGGCAGGGGGACGGCGACCGCGAGGAGCGGTGGCGGGGGCGGCTGGCCGTGCCGGGGTCGTACAACCTCGTCGCCCTGCTGGACGGGCGGCCCGTCGGCATGGCGAGCGGCGTCCCCGGCGAGACGCCCGGGGCCGCCCAGCTGATCTCGATGTGGGTCGGCGGGCAGGCCCGCGGCCGGGGAGTCGGCGACCGCCTCGTCGGAGAGGTGGAGGCATGGGCGCGCCGGACGGGCGCCGGGACGCTGCGGCTCGCGGTGGTCCCGGGCAACGACCGTGCGTTCGCGCTCTACCGGCGCAACGGTCTGCACGACACGGGCCCGTGCGGCGACGCGCTCCCCGACGGGCGGCGGGAGCACGTCTTCGTCAAGTACTTGTCGTGAACCGGCCTCCGTGGAGACATTGGCGAAACATCCCCTCTGGTACACCCCCATTCTGGAAGGAAGGGGGCGTGCCGGACGAGAGGAAACGACGTCATGCGGGTGCTGGTCGCCGAGGACGAGGAAGTGCTGGCCGAGCTGGTGGCCACCGGGCTGCGGCGGGCGGGGTTCGCGGTCGACACCGTCTACAGCGGTGACGCCGCCCTCGCCTACCTCGGACTGCACGACTACGACGTCGTCGTCCTCGACCGCGACCTGCCCCGGGTGCACGGCGACGACGTCACCCGGCGCCTCGTCGCCGCCGGCTCGCGCACCCGCATCCTGATGCTGACGGCCGCCGGCTCCATGGAGGACCGCGTCGCCGGGCTGGACCTCGGGGCCGACGACTACCTCCCCAAGCCGTTCGAGTTCCCCGAGCTCGTCTCGCGCGTACGGGCGCTGCGCCGCCGCAGCGCCCGGCCCGCGCCGCCGCAGCTGGAGCGGCACGGACTCCGGCTCGACACCGTGCGGCGCACCGTCAGCCGCGACGGGCACGCGCTCGACCTCTCGCCCAAGGAGTTCGCCGTCCTGCAGATCCTCCTGGAAGCCGACGGGGCCGTCGTCAGCGCCGAGGAACTGCTCGAACGGGCCTGGGACGCGCACGCCGACCCCTTCACCGGCGCGGTGCGCGTCGCGATGAGCAAGCTGCGCGGCAAGCTCGGCGACCCGCCTCTGATCCGTACCGTGCAGGGCGTGGGGTACGCCCTGTGAGACGACCCGTACTGACCGCACGGACCCGCATCGCCGTCGCCTTCGGAGCCGCCTTCGCCGTGCTCGGCACGGGACTGCTCGTCACCGTCAACGTCCTGTCGCGCGCCGGCACGCAGGAGCGGGCGACGAGGATCGCGCGCACGGCCGTGCCGGTGGAGGTGTGGCCGCCGCAGCGGACGGTGACCGTCTCCACGATCTACCGGCTGTCGGGCGACGTCAGCGCCGCCGCCTCGCACGAGCTGATCGTCTGGTCGGTGGTGGCGCTGCTGGTGACCGCGCTGCTCGCGGTGGGTGTGGGCTGGTGGACGGCCGGGCTGTTCCTGCGGCCGGTCCAGGGGGCGTTCGACAGCCAGCGGCGGTTCATCGCCAACGCCTCGCACGAACTGCGCACGCCCCTGGCCACCCAGCGCGCCGCCATCCAGGTCGGGCTGGACGGCGCCCCCTCGCCCGAGGACCTCGCCCGCACCCGGCGGACGCTGCTGGAGACCAACCGCCACTCCGAGCGGCTCATCGACGGGCTCCTCCTCCTCGCCCGCAGCGAGCGCGGCCTGGACAGCCGCGAGGTGCTCGACCTCGCCGAGGTCGTGCGGGAGGAGGCCGACGCCCTGGCCGCCGACGCCGCACGGGCGGACGTACGGATCCGGGTGCGCGCCGTCCCCGCGCCCCTGACCGGCAACCGGCTGCTCCTCGCCCAGCTCACCGGCAACCTGCTGCGCAACGCCGTGGGCTACAACCACGGCGGCGGCAGCGTCGAGGTGTGCGTGCGGCCCGGCCGGCTCACCGTGGTCAACACCGGGCCGCGCGTCGCCGCCCGGGACGTCGGAACCCTCTTCGAGCCCTTCCGCCGGGGCGAGGGCCGCGAGAGGCTCGGCGGCGGTGCGGGACTGGGGCTGTCCATCGTGCGGTCGATCGCGCGCGCCCACGGGGGAACGGCGAAGGCCGCCCCCAACCCGCAGGGCGGCCTCCGTGTGGTCGTCGACCTGCCTACGGCAGGATCCCGGCGGCCCTGGCCTCGGCCAGCCACTCGGGGAACTCGACCATGAGCTCCTCGTACAGCTGCGCGTCCGCCAGCGCCCTGGGGTCGCGGCCCGCGTGGAAGAAACCGGCGTTGTCGACGACGCGCTTCTCCGGCACCGGCAGGTCGTCGAGCTTGCGCAGGAAGTCGAAGCCCTTGCCCTCCGGGTCGCCGAAGCCCACGAACTGCCAGAAGATCGGCAGGTTCGCCGCCTCGCACAGGGCCCGCTCGGCGGCCGGCTTGCTGTACGGGGCGCCGTCGGTCTGGAAGATGACGAAGGCGGGGTCGGTGGCGCCCGAGGCCCGGTAGTGGTCGATGACGGCCTCGATGGCCCAGTGGTAGTTCGTCCGGCCCATGTGGCCGTAGGACTCGTGGAGTTCCTGGATGCGGCCGTCGAAGTCGTTCAGGTCGAGCTCGGCCGTGCCGTCGACGTCCGTGGAGAAGAAGACCACGGGTACGACGCCGTCGTCGTCCAGGTGGGCGGCCAGGCCCAGGGCCTGCTCGGCGAGGTGCTGGACCGTGCCGTCCTTGTAGTAGCTGCGCATCGAGCCCGAGCGGTCGAGGACGAGGTAGACGGCCGCGCGCTGTCCGGCCAGGCCCTGCTTGCGCAGCGAGACGCCGGCCGACTTGTAGAGGCTGACGAGCTTCGGGGCCGTCCGCTGGACCTTCTCCAGGCTGATCGCCGCGCCGCCGCCCGCCGTGGGGACCGCCTCCGCGGGGGCCGTCTGCGCCGGGA
>NZ_JAIXMK010000045.1:0-14968 GCF_020328095.1 Streptomyces sichuanensis | reverse complement strand
CCGTGGGGACCGCCTCCGCGGGGGCCGTCTGCGCCGGGACCGTCTCCACGGGGGCCGCCGTGTCCGGTGTCGCCGCCGGGGCCGTCTGCGCGGGGGCCGCCGTGTCCGGTGTCGCCGCCGGGGCCGTCTCCACGGGGGCCGCCGTGTCCGGTGTCGCCGCCGGGGCCGTCTGCGCCGGGGCCGCCGTGTCCGGTGCCGCCTCCGGCGCCGGCGCGGGGGCCGGAACGGCGGGAGCCGGCACCGCGGGTGCCGGCGCCACGTCCGCCGTCATCGCCGGTGCCGGCTCCGGGTCCGGGCCGGGGGCCGGCTCGGGCACGGGGTTGGGGTCGGGCGTCGGCACCGGCTCCGGCTCGGGGATGGGCTTGGGCGACGGCATCGGCGTCGGTTCCGGCTCCGGCTGCGGGACCGGCTCCGGCCGGTGCGGGCCGGGCGTGGGGATCGGGCCGAGCGGGCCCGGGTCGGGGATGCGCTCGCCGGCCCGGTCCGCCGTTCCGGCCGTCGGCTGCGCCGGCACGGAAACGGCCGGTGCGGCGCCGCCGTCGGGCCCCGCGCTCTGCTGGGGCAGGCTGGGTTCGTCACGCACGGCAGCTCTGGACCGGCCGAACGCGTTCCGCAGCAGACTCCGAATGCCCATGGGGAGAATCCTTCATGTGTCTCGGGTGCAAGTGAATTGTCCGTAGTGCGGGGATAAGTCCCCTGGCGTGGCGACTACGTAAGGCTAGCCGTCAAGCTTGGTCCAGTACGTTCACACCCGACACGCCCTACCCGCGTGTCCTACCTTGTATCACTGGCATCAGGGATGGTCCGGAACCCAGGTCCCGTGAAACCCCAGCGGCACCCGCACGGGCAGGTGGATCCGGGCCACCGGCCCCGCCGTGAAGTCCTGTGCCGCCAGCACCACGAGGTCCGAGGCCGCCCGCCCCGGGTCGTAGGCGTACGCCAGCACCCAGCCCTCGTCCTCCGCGGCCCCCGGCGCGGCCGGCACGAACACCCCCTCGCCCACGTCGCCGCCCGCCGGTACCCGGAACTCCTCGGCCGTGCCGCGCTCCAGGTCGTACTTCAGCAGTCCGGTGTCCCGCCCCGGCTGCCGCTCGTGCATCGCGTAGCCGAAGCGGTGCGGCAGGGTCAGCCGGCGCGGGTCGACGCGCGGGAACTCCACCGGCCGGTCGTCCAGCCGCTCCCGCCGCACGCTGCCGGCGGCGAGGTCGACCGTCCAGCGCTCCAGGTGCGCCAGGTGCTCCCCGGGGGCGGGACGCCCGGCCGACGCGGCGTCGAAGAAACGGTCGTAGCGCACGAGATGGACGGTGAGGAAGCGACGGCCGCACCCGCCGTCGGGTGGTCCGTGCTCGAAGGCGTTCATCGGGTGGAAGACGAAGCACGGATCCGTCTCCAGCCACCGCACCCGCTCGGCCCCGCCCTCGCGCGGCAGCACCCCGAGCCGGGCCGGCCGGCCCGGCACCCACACCGGGTGGTGCCCGGCCGCTCCCGGCAGCCGGGCGAAGACGACGGGCAGGTCGTAGAGCAGCACGTACCGCTCGGTGAGCGAGAAGGCGTGCATCATCGGCCGCTCCCCGACCGGGACGTCGACGCTGCGGCGCACCCGGCCGTCCGTCCCCGCGACGACGTACTGCACGTACGGCCAGGCCGGGCAGTACGCCACCGCGTGCAGCTCACCGCTGCGCGGGTCGACGACGGGGTGCGCGGACAGCCCGCCGGGCAGCGTGCCGTGGAAGTCGAACGGCCCGATCGTGTAGAGCTCGGGGTCCAGTTCGTACGGCAGCGTGCCGCCCTCGACCAGGGCGAGGCAGTGCCCGGCGAAGAACAGCACGTGGGTGTTGGGGGCGAAGTCCAGGTCCAGGTGGCGCGGCCCGTGCAGCAGCTTCTCCCCGAGTTGCCCGGCCACCGCGTCCGAGCGCACCCAGCGGTTGCGGTACCACTCGGCGCGGCCGTCGCGCAGCCGGACGCCGTGGATCATGCCCTCGCCGCTGAACCAGTGGTAGGCGGCCGGGTCTTCGACCTCCAGGGGATTGGGGCCGTTGCGCAGGTAGCGGCCGCACAGGGAGCCGGGGATCCGGCCGGTCACCGGCAGGTCGACCGCGGTGACCTCCTCGTGGACCGGTGCGTACAGACCCCGGAGGTAGGGGTTCGTGCCCGCGTGCGGACGGCCTTCGGTCATGGCACCCACCTCCACCGGCCCTTCCCCGGACGTCGCCGGGCGGGTCCCCCACCCGTGGGGCCGTCCTCCCACCATCCAGCGGAAGGGAAGGTTCGGCCAGCCTCCATCCACCCGTCGGACACTCTTCATCGAAGGCGGGTAACCGCCATCGAGCGGGATTCGTTGCCGGGAACAGCCGGGGAAGCGTAGAACACGGGCAGGACAAGAGCAGGGCAATAAATGGTCGCAGAGCAACCCTGTACGCCCGTTCCCGACTCTTTATCGGTGAGTATTCGCCGAACGAACACGAGTACCCACACGGGGGCAGGGAGTTGAGAGGCACATGGGCCTGACCAGCCGGTCACTCTTGTACACGGTGGTGTTCGTCGCCCTCGTGTGTGTGGGCCTCACGATATGGCTGTGGCCACGGCTCTCGGGGCGCGGCGCGTTGCCCGTGCTGGGACGGCTCGGAGTCATCCTGGTGACCCAGTTGACGATCATGTCCGCGGTGCTCCTCGCGGTGAATTCCGCCAATAGCTTCTACGGAACCTGGGGCGAGCTGATCGGGAAGTACGACCGCTCGCCGGGGCAGGTCACCCAGGGCACCGAGCCGGGCCCGAACGCCAGCGTGGACACGGCCAAGGGCGCCCTGGTGCGGCCGGCCGGGTCGGAGGGACTGGAGAAGGCGGGGCTCCCGAAGGGGCCGAAGGACAAGGTCGGTGCGGTGGAGTCCGTACGCCTCGTCGCCCGCCGCGCGGGCGTCGTCGAGCCGGCGATCGTCTATCTGCCGCCGCAGTACTTCCAGAAGCAGTACGAGCGTCAGCGCTTCCCCGTCGTCGTGGCCATCAGCGGCTACCCGGGCGGCATCACCAACCTCACCCAGTACCTGCAGGTGCCCAGGACGGCGTCCACGCTGATATCGGAGAACCGGATGCAGCCGACGGTGATCGTCATGGTCCGGCCGACGATCGCCCCGCCGCGCGACACCGAGTGCGTGGACGTCCCGGACGGGCCGCAGGCCGAGACCTACTTCACCAAGGACCTGCCCGAGGCCCTCAAGAGCGCCTACCGCGTCGGCCACGAGGCCAGCGCCTGGGGCGTCATGGGCTACTCCTCGGGCGGCACGTGCGCCCTGGAGCTCGCGATGCGCTCACCCGGCACGTACCCGGTGGCGGGCGCCCTCTCCGCCGACTACAAGGTCAAGAACGACCTCACCACGGGCAAGCTCTTCGGCAGTGGCCCCGGGGCCGACAAGCGCCAGCGCGAGCACGACCTGATCTGGCGCCTGCAGAACCTGCCCGTCCCGCGCGTCTCGGTGCTCGTCACCAGCAGCGAGCAGGGCGAGAAGAACTACCGGGAGACGCAGAAGTTCCTCAAGGCCGTCAAGGAGCCGATGACCGCAGCGAAGATCATCCTTCCGGCGGGGAGTCACAACTTCACCACCTGGCGGCGTGAGATCGCCCCGACGCTGGAGTGGATGAGCAAGCAGATGACCTTCCCGCAGGACACCGTCGACCGTTCGAAGCCGGCGGACGGCTCGCAGGCCGGGAAGACGGCCGAGGAGGAGCGCAAGCGGGCGGAGGAGGAGAAGCGCAAGGCCGAGGAGGAGCGGAAGGCCGGGGAGCAGCGTTCGTCCGGATCGCAGGAGGCGCCGTCGGACGGCCCCGGTGAGCCGGAGGTCTCCCAGGGGGCCGGGGCCGACGAGGACGAGTGACGCGTCCGGCGGCGGCCCTCAGGCCGCCGCCACGCCCCGGAGCCGCCCCGCGGCCCCGGTGAGGGTGCAGGTGAAGACGGGCGCGCCGTCCTGCGTGCCCGTCACCCGCGCGGTGCGCCGCTCGCCCGGCTGCCCGCCCATGGCCGTGACCTCGATGGTGCAGGGGCTGTCGAGCTCCGCGTACCGGTGGAAGACCACGGTGACCGACGACGGCCGCCTCGCGTGCGGCCGCAGGGCGCCGTAGGCGGCCTGACGGGCCGCCTCCACCAGGACCATGCCGGGGATGTGGTCGCAGGGGTGGTCGAAGAGCGTGGCGTGGCGCGTGTCGGGGTTGAGCACCCAGCGGTCGGAGCGGCCGGTGGGGGAGAGGACGACATCGATGGGGGCGTCCCGGCCCACGTCGCGGGGCTCGGCCCGGCCGGGGCGGCCCGCCGGCGGCAGCTCGGCGGTGGACCCGCGGTGGCCGCGGATCCGGCCGTAGAGCTCCGGGGGTATGCAGGTGAAGCGGCCGCCGCCGCTGGCCACGGTCTCGCCCTCGCGCCGCACCGTGATGTCCATGCGGAAGGCGAAACGCCGCTCCCGGTGATCGAGGATCACGCACGAAGCGGCGATGGTGAGATCGGTGGGGGAATCGCCGATGAGGAGCCGCTCGTCGTGGGCGGTGAATTCCATCTCCTGCAGAAGGAATTGATGTCCTATCGGAACATTCAATTCCGTGTGGGCGAGGAACAGGCCGGTCTGGCGAATCGTTTCGGCGGCCAGTAAGGGATCATGCCGTCTGCCACCGTCGGCGGTGAAGAAGCCGTGTGCCCGCGGCCATTGCGCGGTGAGCGAGAAATGATGTCCGTCCGCTTCCGTGCACCCGGTCAGAAAGACCTCCGCGACGGCCGCGCGATGAACGAGCTCCTTGGGAACCGTGCTGGTCAGCGTGGGTTCGACGGCGGACGGGGAGGGTGCGGGGCGCCCGTTCGCAGTGGGTGACTGATGCACGGAACTCTCCATGAAACCCGATGTGACCACGAGTCAAGTAACCCGAAAATCTTGTCCTGTTCTAAGATAACGGTTGGCCGGTTTTCTTCAAGGCCCAGGCCGGGATCCCCGGCGGAGCGCGACGGACCCGCGCGGCGTACCACTGATGGAGACAGCTGATGCAGCAGCAGATCTGCCCCGTAGTTCTCGACCCCACCGGACGCGATGTGCACGGCGAGGCCGCCCGGCTGGCCGGAATCGGGCCGGTGGTCCGGGTGGAGCTGCCGGGCGGGGTGGCGGCGTGGGCGATCACCGGACACGAGGTGGCCGCCCGGCTGATGCTGGACCCGCGGGTCTCCAAGGACGCCTACCGGCACTGGCCGGCCTGGCGCGACGGCGAGCTCGACGACAGCTGGCCGATGGCGATGTGGGTGTCCGTCAGGAACATGCTCACCGCCTACGGCGACGACCACCGGCGGCTGCGCAAGCTGGTGGCCAAGGCGTTCACCGCGCGCCGCACCGCCGCCCTGCGGCCGCGCGTCGAGCAGCACGTCGCCCGGCTGATCGACGACCTCGCCGCCGTGCCGCCCGGCCGGGTGGTCGACCTGCGCGAGCGGTTCGCCCACCCCCTGCCCATCCAGGTCATCTGCGAGATGCTCGGCATACCCGAGGAGGTGCGGGCCGACCTGCGCCGGGTCGTCGACACCACCTTCCGCACCTCGGCCACGCCCGAGGAGGCGCAGGCCAATCAGTACGAGCTCTACACCCTGCTCTCCGGGCTCATCGCGGCCAAACGGGCCGCACCGGCCGCCGACATGACGAGCGACCTCATCGCCGCCCGCGACGACGCCGGGGACGGCGCGCAGGAGCGGCTGTCGGAGAAGGAACTCCTCGACACGCTGCTCCTGATCATCGGCGCCGGGCACGAGACCACGGCCAACCTCCTCGAACAAGCCGTTTTCGCGCTGCTCACCCATCCGGATCAGCTGGAGCTGGTGCGTTCCGGCCGCGCCTCGTGGGACGACGTCATCGAGGAGACGCTGCGGGCGCGCGGACCGGTGGCCAACATTCCGCTGCGCTTCGCCGTCGAGGACATCGAGGCGGGCGGCGAGGTCATCGCCGCGGGCGACGCCATCGTCATCTCGGTGAGCGCCGCGGGCCTCGATCCGGTGCAACACGGCGAGGACGCCCACCGTTTCGACCTCACCCGCCCCACCCGGCGCGAGCACCTCGCCTTCGGCCACGGCGTCCACCACTGCATCGGCGCGCCCCTCGCCCGGCTGGAGGCGTCCCTCGCCCTGCCTGCCCTTTTCGACCGTTTTCCGGAACTCTCCCTCGCCGTTCCGGCGGAGGAGCTGGAACCCCTGGAGTCGTTCATTTCGCACGGCCACCGGAGCCTGCCGGTGTTGCTCGGACCGGCCGTGATTAATTGACCGAATAACGCCTCTCGCCTTTGCTCCGTGGTGAGTTCGAGAATGCGCTGCCGGGTAAAATGCGTCGCGTTCGGTTTGGTTTCCCCCAAGGGGTCTCGTCTCCTGACCCGGCGTGGCGTCACCGCTGCCGGAAGGCTGAGCGGGATGACACGGCTGGAGGTCGCAGGATGGCGCAGCAGGAGCGTGGAATCAGAACTCGCCGGGCAGCGCTGGAGGCGGCGGCCGCCCTCTTCGCCGAGCGCGGCTACGAGGCGTGCACCATCTCGGAGATCCTCGCCCGGGCGGGGGTGACCAAGGGGGCGCTCTACTTCCATTTCGATTCCAAGGAGTCGCTGGCGCGCGGCGTGCTGGAGGAGCAGGTCTCCCTGGAGGGCGTGGCCCCGCAGGCGTCGAAGCTGCAGGAGTGGGTGGACGTGGGCATGGCCCTGGCCCACCGATTGCCCCAGGAGCCGCTGTTGCGGGCCGGTGCCCGGCTGGCCACGGACCCGCACATGCAGAAGCTGGCCAGCACGGGCCCGTGGGCCACCTGGAGCGAGGTGTCGGCCAATCTGTTGTCCGAGGCCAAGGCGCGGGGCGAGGTGCTGCCGCACGTCGAGCCGACGGCCACCGCGCGGTTCGTGATCAGCGCGTGGACGGGCGTCCTGCTCGTCTCGCAGGTCACCACCGCCCTGGAGGACCTGGAGGAGCAGATCTCCGTGCTCTTCCGGCACATCCTGCCGGCGCTGGCGACGCCGGCGATCCTGGTGCAGCTGGACACCTCTCCCGACCGCGGGGCGCGGGTCGTCGCCGAGGGACGGCGCCTGGCGGCGGAGGCCACGGCCGTCCCGGCGGGATAGTCCCGGATTCCCTTTCCGGAACGCGTGATTCAGGTACGGGAATCACCGGTGGCGGTCGGCTTTCGCCTTGCTCCCGCTTTGTGCCCTGGGCCATGATCGCGCCATGAATGCTCAGCAAGGAATGCTCGCAGGCAAGACGGTAATGATTACCGGGGCCTCCAGTGGTATCGGGGCTGCCGCTGCCCGTCTGTTCAGCGCGCAGGGTGCCGCGGTGATTCTCATGGCCCGCCGGGCGGAGAAGCTGCGGGAGCTGGCCGACGAGCTCAACGCCGCGGGCGGCACGGCGACCGCGGTGACCGGTGACGTGACCGTGGCGGCGGACGCCGCCCGGGCCGTGGAGGTCGCCGTCGAGCGGCACGGCCGGCTCGACGCCGCCTTCAACAACGCCGGGTGGGGCACCGCGCGCGAGCCCATGCACCTGATGGACGACGCCGATTACGACCGCATCATGGACGTCAACGTCCGCGGTGTGTGGAACTGCATGCGCCGGCAGATACCCGTGATGCTGGAGAACGGCGGCGGCGCCATCGTCAACACCTCCAGCACCGCCGGCCTGGTGGCCCCCGGCGTGCCCTCCGCGCCCTACATCGCCGCCAAGCACGCGGTGATCGGCCTGACCAAGGCCGCCGCCGACGAGTACGGCGCCCAGGGCATCCGCGTCAACACCCTCGCCGTCGGCGTGACCCGCACCGAGCTGATGCAGCAGGGCTTCGACCAGAACCCGGGCGTCGAGGCCCTCCTCACTGGCAACTCCATGCTCCCCCGTGTCGCCGAGCCGGTGGAGATCGCCCAGGCCGCCGCCTGGCTCTGCGCCGACCACTCCTCCTTCGTCACCGGCGCCACCGTCCCGGTGGACGGCGGCTTCACCGCGCGGTGAGCGCCCGGATCCTGGTCACCGGCGCGAGCGGCACCGTCGGCGGGGCCACGGCCCGGCTGCTCGCCGCCGGCGGGCACCCCGTCCGGCTGCTGGGCCGCGACGCCGCGCGGCTGCCCGACCCGGGCCCGAACGGTGAGCTCGTCACGGGCGACTTCGCCGATCCGGCGGCACTGCGCGCGGCGATGACGGGGATCGAGGCGGTCCTCGTCGTCACCGCCGACCCCCGGCTGCCCGGGCACGACGCCAACGTGGTGCGCGCGGCGCAGGAGGCCGGCGTCGGCCGTCTGGTCAAGCTCTCCGCGCTCGCCGTCGCCGACCCCGGGGCCCAGGACTTCATCACGCGCTGGCAGCGCGAGGCGGAGGAGCGCATCCGCGGCTGCGGCCTCGGGTGGACGATGCTGCGGCCCCGGGCGTTCATGAGCAACACCCTGGCGTGGGCCGAGGGCGTCAAGGCGTCCGGCACGGTGCGGGCCTGGCCCGCCGACGCCCGGGCGGCCTGCGTGGACCCCTACGACATCGCCTGTGTCGCGGCCCTGGCCCTGACCGGGCCCGGGCACACCGGACGGGCGTACGCGCTGACGGGTCCGGCGGCGGTGACCGCCCGCGAGCAGGCCGAGGTGCTGGCGCGGGTGCTGGGACGGCCGCTGGCCTTCGAGGAGCTCGATGCGGACCGGGTGCGCCGGGCGGCCGAGGCGCGCTACGGGGCCGAGGTGGCGCGGGCGCTGCAGGAGAGCGCCGAGCGCCGCATACAGGGGGCCACGAGCCGGGTGGAGCCGGAGGTGGCGCGGCTGCTCGGACGGCCGGCCCGTACGTACGAGCAGTGGGCCCGGGAGAACGCGGGGCTCTTCACCGGTTGACGACCGACCCGGGGGGAGGGCTCCTCGTGGGGAGCTCGTTAAAAACCGCACATACGGTCTGTGCAGCCGTTCCTCCGCGGGGACAGGGGCTCCCACCGGCTTCTCAGGGGGCGCCCGTCGTCACTGGTGTCCCGGAAGAAAACAGACCGTGAACGGAGCGCGAGGCCCTCACCGGGGCGCGGAAGCACCCGTCCGGGTGACCCTCGCGTCACCCGCAGGATGACGGGCTCAGCCGGCCTGCGCGGTGGAGTCGATGATCTCCAGGGCGATCTCCAGGAGCGCGGTGCGCTTCTCCTCGGGGTCGCCCTGCAGCGTGTCCAGGGCCAGCGCTCCGAAGTGCACGGTCAGCATGGCGCTGGAGAAGCGGGCCTGGGTGGCGAGGGGGGCGTCGCCGGCCTGGACCAGCCGGGAGACGGAGACCACCCGCTCCTTGAGCCGCTCCCCGATGCTCAGCTCGCGCAGCGTGGCCTGATTTTCCTGCAGGATCCGGTAGAGCGGAGCCGCGTCCTTGAGCACGGCGCTGTAGCGGCGCAGCAGCTCCCGCTTGGTCTCCAGCGTCGGGGGCTGGCTGCGGCCCCAGGCGATGAGCTCGTCGACGGGCTCGCCGAGCTGGTCGGAGAGGGCGCTGAGGATGTCTTCCTTGGTCTTGAAGTGGTAGTACAGCGCGGCCTTGGTGACGCCGAGCTCCTCGGCGATCTCCCGCAGCGAGGTCTTCTCGTAGCCGCGTGAGACGAAGAGGTCCAGGGCCGCCTTCTGAATCCGCTCGCGGGTGTTGCTCCTACGGGCCCTGGGGTTGCTGGCCATGGTCTCTCTCCCGCTCTCCGTCTTCCGCTCTCACCGCCCCGGCGTCTAGCTGGTCGGCAAGTTAGTTTCCCGTCGTTTTCCCCGCACACGTTAGGGGCGCCGACGGGCGCCCGGGCGCCGGCCGGGGCGGGGCCCTGCGCGCGCAATACCGTACTTGACGCCCGGCAAGTACATGCATACTCTTCCGACCGAGATAACTAGCCTGGCGGCAAGTACGGAAAATGCGACTGGACCGAGGGGATGGTGCGCGTCGACATGGGACGACACGTTGCTGCCGCGATCGACTACTACGCCGCACACGACTACGGCGCGGTGAGCGGCCACGCGGTGGACGAGCGCACGGCGGACCGGCCGGCCGCGGTGGAGGAGCCCCTGCCCGAGGTCTTCGAGGGGCTGAGCGTCCCGGTGCGCACCGCGGCATCGCTGCTCGGCCTCTCCCCGTGGGCCGTTGCGCATTTGATAGAACGCGGTGAATTGCGCAGCGAGCGCGGCGGGCAGTACCGCTACGTCACCCTGACCAGCATTTTTTCCTATCGGCGGCTGACCCGTTGATGCCTCTTTCGCGGTAGCGCATCCCGCTGGATCGAATGAGTGAAAGCCTGACGAATGCCCGGAACTTCCCGAATGGGCCGGAGTTATTCAGAACGCTTTCTCAGTGGGGGCGCTACTCGATCGAAAGGCATAGACGTGCTCAAGAAGGTTCTCGCCACGGCCGCCCTGTCGGCTTCCGCGGTCGGCGCCATCGCCTCCCCCGCGATGGCCATCGGTAACGACAGCGATGTCTGGAACGCCAACGGTGCCAAGACCGGTTACGGCAACACGCACACCGGCGGCAAGGAAAGCCCGCAGATGAGCCTCATCCAGGGCACGCTCAACAAGCCGTGCATCGGCATCGGGAAGATCGGCGTCCAGTCGCTCATCGCGCTGCTCAACATCGGGATCCAGGACATCCCGATCCTCACGTCGCAGCAGCAGCAGCAGTGCACCGACAACTCCACGATCAACGACGGCGACGACCCGCTGTCGCACATCCTGGACGAAATCCCGATCATCTCGGGCAACGGCTCGGGCAACGACGGCCCGCTGTTCGGCGAGCACGGTCACTGACCGAAGCGCCCTTTGGGTAAATCCCTTCGCGGCGGGTGTGCGGGACCCGCTGCGGAGGGATTTTCCCTTTGGGCCGAAAGCATGAAGTCGCACAACCTCGCCCCTCGTTGGCGGGTTAGACCTGGTGTTCCTGTAATTCGTCGACCCCGAGCGAGGAAACAATCGTGATCAAAAAGGTAGTGGCCTCGGCTGTGCTGGCGTTCTCCGCCATCGGCGGCGCCGCGGCACCGGCCGTGGCGGCCCCGGCCGGCGGTGACAGCAGGGACGTCTTCAACGCCAACGGCGCTGCCCAGATGTACGGCAACACCTACACCAGCGGCTACATGAGCCCGCAAATGGGCCTGATCAACGGTTCGTTCAACAAGCCGTGCATCGCCATCGGCAAGCTGGGTGCGCAGTCCCTCCTCGCGCTGCTCAACGTCGGGATCCAGGACGTGCCGATCCTGTCCTCGCAGCAGCAGCAGCAGTGCACCGAGAACTCCACGATCAACGACGGCGACGACCCGCTGTCGCACATCCTCGACGACATCCCGATCCTGTCCGGCAACGGTTCCGGCAACGAGGGCGGGCTGTTCGGCGGGCTCGGCGGGCACGGCAAGCACCGCCGCCACTGACCGGGGCGCGCCCCGCACACGAGAGCCGCCTCCCGGCGATCCCGGGGGGCGGCTCTCCGCGTCACGGGCCGCCGGCACGTCACGTCCGGACGGCGGCGGCGCGCTCAGCCCTCGTAGTAGACGGTGAGCACGGCACCGCCCACGTCCACCCGTCGCCGGCCCAGCCGTTCGCCGCGGCGCAGCGCTCCCAGGCACGTGCGGAACATGCCCATCTCCTCGTCGGTCAGCACGGCGGCCGCCAGATCGAGCAGTTCGTCGACGCTCCGGTCGGTGAGCACTTCGGGCAGGTCGCCGGAGAGCAGGACCACCGATTCCCCGGTGCGTCCCCTGACGACGGCATTGGACGTCGAGCCACCACTGACAACGAGCACACATTCCCCCTGGCCTCGGGCAGATCGAGACGATAGCCGGGAAGGGGCGTGCTCCTCGGCCGGACGGGAATATTCGCTGGATTCAACCGTTCCAGGGAACCGGGTGCGTGGGGCGTGGCGTCCGTTACTCAACACCCGGGCGGCAAACGCCGGTTCAGCCCTCGTCCGGGTGATCCTTGGGTGCGCGTTCGAGCAGTGATTCGACGAGGGCCGCCACATGCCGGCGGTCGTCGGACGACAGTCGCTGGACGCTCGCGATCAGCAGGTCCACCTCCGGGTCCGGCCGGGACTCCGGGGCGTCCTCGGCCGTCGGGTAGAGGTGGATGCCGCAGGCTTCGGCGGCGGCCCGGCGCACGGTGTCCAACGGCAGGTCGAGGCCACGGGAGAGCCCTTCGAGCGTCGCGGGCTGCGGCATGCGCACCAGGCGGTCCGTGGTGGCCAGGTGGTGCACCGTCGAGCGTGGGATGCCGCCCCTGCGAGCGACGTCCCCGTAGGACCAGCCCTGACGGTCCAGGCGCTGTCTCATCATCTGCTGCAGTGCGTTGGCCACTGACGGTCGCTTCCTGCTCTCGGCTGGCTCGGGTCCGCTCGGGTGAACCGATTCTACGGGCGGTGTCCACCGGAACCGCTTGCGCGGCGTCGGCGGCCGCCACTAGTGTCCAATCTCGTTGGACAGCACGTCCGACCGCATCGGACGCGGGCTGGGGGGTCCTGCCCGTGCCCGACAGCCGTTTTCGCGTTCTCCGCGAGATCCGCGGAGAACCATCCCGGAGGGGGACGACCATGCTCGATGTGCATGAGCTCGACGCCGAGTCCGCAGAGCTGCTGCCCGGCCGCGAGGCGCTCGGGAAGCTGAAGTTCAGCTTCAGCCGGACGACCAACGTCACCAAGCACGTCGCCAACGTCTCGGCGCACAACACCTCGTCGGCGCTCAACGTCTGCTCGCCGGACGCCGTCGCCCAGTCCGCGGCCGGACAGGCGATCGCCATCCAGCAGTAGCCGGCGGCGGTCCGCACCGCACGCCGTCCGCACGCCGATCAGCACGTCGTCAGATCAGAAAGGCCCAAGTCATGAGCATGAACCCGCGTGAGCTCGACGCCGAGTCCGCCGAGCTGCTGCCCGGCCGTGAGGCGCTCGGGAAGCTGAAGTTCAGCTTCTCCCGCACGACGAACGTCACCAAGCACGTGGCCAGCGTCCACGCGCACAACGAGTCCCTGGCCGTCAACGAGTCCTCGCCCTGGGCGGTCGCGCAGTCCGAGGCGAGCCAGTCCATCTCCATCAAGCAGTAGGCCCGGCCCACGCACTCGGCGGACCGCGTCCAGGGGAAGGCGCGGTCCGCCGGCCAGAGGGGGGAACAGCGGTTTCGTCGAGGGGGAGGAACCAGATGACGGTGGTCGGAGACCACGAGGCCGGCCGCAGCCGCCATCGCACCATCGACGGGACCGCGACGATCCACCGGGACACCGGGGGATCCGGCGTCCGGACAGGGGACGCCGGAGCCCCGGTGCCGGGCCCCGGCGGCTTCCCGTACACCGTTGAGGAGTACGGGAAGGGGGAGGAGACCGCCGGGACCCTGCAGCTGCCCGTGCCGGGGCAGCCCGTCCCGCAGGCGCAGCCCGCAGCCGAGGCCGTCGTCCCACGGCTCGGCGCGGGGCTGCGCCTGCACGGCGAGTACCAGGGCTCGGGCTTCAACGAGCCCAAGTACATCGCCCGCCGCGGCGACGGCCAGGTGGTGCAGCTCTCCCGGCTGCTCCACCTGGTCGCCTCGGCCATCGACGGCCACCGCGACCTGCACGCCGTCGCCCGCCGGGTCAGCGCCGGCTACGGGCGCGAGGTCAGCGCCGAGAACGTCGCCTACCTCGTGGAGCACAAGCTCGAACCGCTCGGCATCACCGTGCCGCCCGGCCAGGAGGACGACCGGGTCCAGGGCCCGCGCTCGGACCTGCTGCTCGCCCTCAAGGGACACCGCGTCGTCTTCGACGAGCGGCGCGTCAACGCCATCGCCCGGTCCCTGGCCTGGCTGCACCGGCCGCTCGTCGTGGTGGCCGTCCTGCTGCTGGCCGCCGCCATGGACGTGTGGCTCTTCGCCTTCCACGGCGCCATGACGCCCGTGCTCAACGTCCTCGACCAGCCGCTGCTGCTGCTCGCGGTCTTCGGGCTGACCGTCGCCTCCCTCGTCTTCCACGAGTTCGGGCACGCCTCCGCCTGCAGATACGACGGCGCCCAACCCGGCTGCATCGGCTGCGGGATCTTCCTGATCTGGCCGTCCATGTACACCGACGTCACCGACGTCTACCGCCTCGGGCGCGCCGGGAGGATCCGCACCGACCTCGGCGGCGTCTACTTCAACGTCGTCTTCATGCTCCTGCTGACCGGCGCCTACTTCGTCACCGGGCAGCCCTTCCTGCTCTGCGCGGTCTACCTCGGCCACTTCGAGGTGCTGGAACAACTGATGCCGGCCGTCCGGCTCGACGGCTACTTCATCCTCGGCGACCTCGCCGGAGTGCCCGACCTCTACGGCAAGATCAAACCGATCCTGCTCAGCATGGTGCCGTGGCGCAAGCCCGACCCGGCCGTCGCCGACCTCAAGCGCAAGACGCGGATCATCGTCACCACCTGGGTGCTCACCATGGTCCCGCTGCTGCTCGGCGAGCTCTGCTACGCCCTGTGGAACCTGCCGCGCCTCGTCGCCACCGGCGTGCGCTCGCTCACCCAGCAACTCACCGGCACCTACGAGGCGTTCGCCGCCGGTGAGATCCCGGCCGGGCTGGCCGGCGTGCTCGGCAGCCTCATGCTCATCGTTCCGCTGGGCGGCATGACGTACCTGTCCATCCGGCTCTCCGGACGACTGGGCCGCAACGCCCTGCGCTACACCGCGGGCCGCCCGCGGCTGCGGATCGGACTCGCCCTGGCCTGCGCGGCGGTGGCGACCACCCTGGCCTACGCGTGGACCAGCGGCGTCACGCCCAAGCCGCTGCCCCCCGCGCCGCCCATCGCCCCGATCCTGCAGCCGCACGTGCCGACCGCGCCCCCCGAGTCCAGCCACCCGGCGCTGCCCGGCCACGACCCGGCCGAGGGCCGCATGCCGGGGATCTGGAGCCCGGACGGCCAGGCCCCGGCGGTCACCCCGCTGCCCTGGCGCACCCCGCCGGCCAGGCCCGGCCTGCCCACGCCCCTCCCGGCGCTCACGCAGCCGCCGGCGGCCGTCCCGGCCGGGGACCGCGCGCCGGC
>NZ_JAIXMK010000044.1:0-74968 GCF_020328095.1 Streptomyces sichuanensis | reverse complement strand
GCCGGGAAGAGCCGAAGTGCAGCTGCCTGCATGTCCGTTGACCTGTTCGCGGGCACCCCGGGGGCGGCCGAGCCACGGACGGCGTGAGGACGCGGCCTCAGACCGATGGGAGACGCCCATGCGCTTAGCCATGCTCAGCAGTCCCCGCACCACCACTACAGACGGCGAGTTCTACCGTCTCCGCGTGCCGGCCGCCCGATCGTCGGCCCGGGTTGCCCGGGAAGCCCTGAGGGCGATATTGGAGCGCCACCACCCCGAGTTGATCGAGACTGCGCGTCTCGGCGTAACCGACGCCATGGCGTATGTCCTCAACTGCGAGCCGCTGCACGCGACGATCACCGTCAGCGTTTGGGTGGGCGGGTCGTCCGCCTGCGTTGCCGTCGAGGACGGCGACGGCAACACGGACACCCTGTACACCCTGGACCGATCCGCGCTCGATGCCGCTTCGCTGTTGGCTGCTCTGATGCAGATCGCACGCAGGGTCGCTGTATCGCGCACGTGGGACGGTGCTGGCGGCGCGACCCGTGTGCACTTCGAACTCTCAGCCGAGGGACCGGTGCAGGCGTGATCAAGCCCAGACGCTTCAGCGTGTGCCACATCGGGCGGCCCACGAATCCCAACCGCGTTCTCTGGCTCCACTTCGACACGCGACTGCTCGTCGAGCTGAAACCTGCCCTTGCCCGCGATCTCGCATACGCGCTCGCGGACTGCCTTGGGTTGACCGTGACGCCCGCCGAACCGCGGCAGGCACGCGCGGCGCGCCGCTTACGGTCGCCCGCCCGCTGGCTTCTCTCCCGCCCGAGCAGGAGGTCGGCCCATGCCCGTCGTTGACCCCGGGCCCATCGCGATCGGCATCGTCGTCTTGACGCTGTCGCTGCTGCTCGGCCTGCTGCTCCTGCTCTGGTGGCTCTTGCCGAACCCCCACACGGGCTTCACCCCGCCCCCGAACGCTCCGGGCCACCGGTACCGCTGCTACTGCTACGCCGAGCCCATCACCGTGGTGGTGCTCGCCTCGCCCGAGGACGAGAAACGCCTCCTCGCCCGCGCCCGTCGGCAGCGCCGGCACCGCCGACATGCCCGGTCGGCCCCCTCCCGACCGTGGCGCCGCATCCGTCCTGCACCGCCCGGTCACGAGGGGGCGGGCGGTAGGGGACGGGGGAGACCTCCCGCACCGGTGACCGTGTAGGTACCCCGTGCGGTGATTCCCCCGCCGAGCAGGGCCCGGTCGCAGCCACGACCGGGCCCTGCCCCATACCCCAACGACGAAAGACGCCCCCGGCGCCGGCACAAGGCCGGCACCGGGGGCGCATCTGTGTGTTCAGTGGGCAATCGTCTGCCAGAGGGACAGGAGAAGCGCTGCGAGCGCGACCACAGCGGCCACGCTCGGCAGGGGCCAGCGGGCCCGTTCGAGCTCGTCGACACGCGCATCGAGGTCGACGAGCCGGCCGTCGGTCTGATCGCTGCGTTGGACGAGTAGCGCGAGCTGCCCGTCGAGGCGCGCGAACCCCACCTCGACGGACCGGTGCAGCCTCTCCAGTTCGAGGGCGACCGGTGTCGGGTCGGGCGGGGGAGACGTCACAGAGTGCCGTCCCGCGGACGGTCGAGCGCGCGCAGCTCGGCGTCGCGGTCGGGGGCGGTGCGCAGCCATCCGGGCATGAGCGCCTGGACCCCGGGCAGGGCCATCACGCGGGCGAGGCCACCGGCGACGGCCAGGGCGCCGGCGACCCACGGAAGGGCGCGGGGGATGCCGGCCGCGTCGACGATGGCGGGCAGCAGCACGGCCAGGGCGACGGCCGTCTGCACCACGGTGCGGATGGTCCGGCGGGATGCATCAGTCATGGGGCGAGTCCTTTCGAGGGAGGGTTAGACCTTGGGGACGCGGAGCGCGTCCCAGGTGACACGGCCGGGCCACCCGTCGGCGTCGGTGCCGGAGAATCCCTGCTTGCGCTGCCACCGGGCGTAGCTGCGGAGATCAGCGACGGTCCACTGCGGGCCGGGGCCCGCGGCGTACGCGCTGCATCCCTCCTCGACGAGCCGGCGCCCCATCGCGGTCACGATCGGCGAGTCCGGGTACGACTTGAAGAAGTCGCGGCCGGGGAACGGCTCATAGGTCGGCGACGGCACGGGCTTGCCGGGCGCGTGGCCGAGGCGGCGGTCGATCCGCTCGCGCATCGTGGTCATGGAGAAGCCGCGCGGGTCGATCTTCTGATCGGTCCACTCCTTGTGGCCGATCACGCTTGCGGCGCTCCAGCCGTAGGCGCGGCAGATCGCGGCGGACGCCCTCTCGATCGCGTCGAGCTGCGCCTCGGGCCACGGATCCGACCCGTTGCCGAGGTTCACGCACTCGAACCCGTAGAACCTCGCGTTGCCGTCGGCGTTGCTGTCGGAGGGGCCCGGGGTCGGCTGCTCGTCGACGACGGCGGCGAGCACGTCCGCGTCGCCCGATCCGGCGTGGTTGGCGCGGCCGGCCGAGATCAGGTAGACGTCGCCGTTCTTCGCGATCACGCCGTGGCACAGCGGGCCGGGAAGCTCGGCGTACCCGTCGACGCACAGCTCGACCGAGGACTCGGTGCCGGAGCTCGCCGTGTGGTGGATGATCACGCCGTTGATCGGGCCCCAGCCGGCGCCGCGGGTGCCGCGGTTGTGGGTGCGCCAGTCGCCGTAGGGGATGACGTTGACGCCCTCGGCGCGCAGGGCGTCGAGCAGGGCGTCGGGGGACAGAGGTGCAGCCATGGAAGGACTCCAGACATGAAAACGGCCCCGGCCGTTGGCGCGGGGCGTCGGGTGTGGTGCGGGCGTGAAGCGGGTTAGGCGGGGGTCTTGGTCTCGCTCACGAGGGAGGCGGCGACGTTGTACCCGCGGCCGGCGGGAAGAGCTGCGGCGAACGCCTCGGCGGCTGCCCGGAGCGCGGCCTCGTTCTCCTGCGGCGTGAGGTAGACGGAGCCGCCGGGCGCGAACGCCACGACGGGGATGGTGTGGCGAATGACGGCCTCCTGCGGGCCCTTCTCATCGATGCCGTACGAGATGGCGATCTCGGCGCGAACGATCTGGGTCATGGGGTGTGGTCCTTTCTTGGGGTGTGGGGTCAGGCGAGGGCGAGAGCCATGATCGGAATGTCGTGATCGGTGAACACGCCCGCGTCGCCCTGGTTCAAACTGGCGGGCGTGTCGGACTGGCCGTTGAGGTACCAGGCGCGGGCGAACGGCGTCCCGAAGAAAAAATTGGCTCCGGCGACGCTGGCCTCGTTCTGTACGTGGTAGTACGCGTAATCCGCTGTACCGCCGGTGGTCATGACCCACGTGATCCAGTAGCGGCCGGGCGACAGAGTGACGGTCGAGGGCATGGCGATCGGCGTCGCCCCGACGTGGTTGTTGATCATCTGAGGCGGGCTGCCAGCCGTCTGCCCGGCCATGCCGAGGCTGACCGGGGCCGCCGTGCTGATGACCTTCGATCCGTCTTCGCGGTAGATGCCTGCGGCGTACCGGGTGGCGGACACGCCCCCGTAGCCACGGGCGAACATGATCATCCGGTTGACCTGCGTGGGTTCCGTGATGTTGATGCCGCACACGTACAGCCGCTGCGGCGTCAGGTACTTCGCCACGGGGTTGGCGACCGTGTACGGGTCGCACGTCCATGCCTGGAACCCGAGCGCCGCCGGCGTCCAAGAGTTCCGCCCCGCCGCGCTGGGGAGCTGCGCCGCGGGCAACCGGCCGGCCGCGTCGAGCGCCGCGACGCCGTTCGCCGCGCCCCGCATGGTGGTGGCGAGGGCGCCCACCTGCGCGGCTGTATAGGTGGGGCGCTGCGCCGGGGCGAGGATGCCGTCGGCGCTGAGGGTGGCGACGCCGTTCGCGGTGCCCTTGTCGGCCGTAGCCACGGCTCCGATGTTGGAGGCGGTGAGCGGGACGTTCCCTGAAGCGTCCGGCGCGAGGCCGGCGACAGTCCGCACGCCTCCGCCGCCGCTGCTCGCGGGGAGCTGCGCGGCGGGCACGCGGCCGGTGGCGTCGAGCTGGGCGACCCCCCCGGGTGCGCCGGCCGCGCTCGCCGGTACCGCCTGGACGTCTGCGGCGGCCAGGCGGACATCGGCCGTGCGGTAGCCGTTGACCGACTGCACGACGCCGGGCGCGCCCGGCGCCCCGTCCTTGCCCGGAGCGCCGGCCGGGCCCTGCGGCCCGGTGGGGCCGGTGGCGCCGCGGGGACCGACGAGGGAGGCGACCCAGTCGGTAGGGGTGCCGGTGAAGCCGGTGGCGAGGGCGACCTCGTACGCGGACTGTCCGCGCTCACCCTTGTCCCCCTTCGGGCCGACCACGCCGACGTAGTTGGGTTTGGTGGGGTCGGTGGGCGCGACGTCGGCCAAGTCGACGTATGGCTCCCGGGAAGGGAGGAGCAGTTGATATGTGCGGCCGGCCGGGATGCCGGACAGTGCCTCGGTGACCGTCCAGCTCCACCCCGTGGGGTCCATGCCGGGCGCATCGGTCGCGGGCAGGACGACGGCGACCTGCCCCTGCGCGTCGAGCTGCGCAACGACCGGGCCGCCGAGGATCACGTCGGCCGCGGGGAACGTGAGCTGCGCGGGCGGGCGAAAGGTGACGCTGCCGGAGAGCGGGCGGCCGTCGGGGGCGAGGAAACGACCGCTTACCGTGACTGTGGGTATGGATTCGGGGAGCAGGTGAGTGCCTCTCTCGTCAGGTTTGGCAGCCGTAGAGCAGCTTGGTGAGGGCGTAGACGTGTCCGTCTCCGCTCGTGCGCCGGGCCTCAATGCCGATCTCGACCTGCGAGCCGGGGTCGACCCCAACAAAGTCGGTGTGCTCGAAGGAAGAGCCGGCGCGGACGGTCGGGCCCCATGGCTTTTCGTTGACGAGCACGCGTACCTCGCCATTGGTGCCACCGTCCACAGCGGTACTCATGAACATGCGTATCTTCGGCTGCCATATGGAGTTGAAGGACTGGGCAATCAGAGTGAAGTCGTTGGAATCCGTCTTGGGCCAGGAAGCGCCGATATCAATGTTCTGTGGGGGCATCAGGGCGAGCCAGGGGTAGGCGATCCCGCCGGTGCGCACATCGTCAGCCCAGATCACGTTGCCCTTGGCGTCGAAGAGGCGTACCGGCTGGGGGATTGACTCATCGGTGCCGAGGCGAATCGTCAGAGCAGACGTACCGTTCTGTCGTCCCAAATGAAGGCCGTATTCACCGTTCGGCCAGCGACCTACGCCGAGGATTTGCGACCCATTCGGAGCGAAAACGCCGAGGGTGCCACCCTCGCCAATCTTCACGTCGCCTTTACTGACCTGATTCATGGCCGGGCGAATCTGAGACCGGCCGGCGAGCTGTCGTACCTGCCTTTCCAGCTCACGAATACGGTCGAGTAGGTCGAGTGGCACAGCGGCCATCAGGCAGCCTCCAAGTGCAGTTGGGCAGTCTCGGCGCGCCCGCGCTCGGCGGGCGTGATGGACATGCCGATCACGCGGTACCGGGCGTCGAGCCCGTCGGGCCACCACAGGTCACGGATGCGGAGCCGGATCGTGGCGCCGAGCGCGGCCGGTGAGAGGCTGCCGTCGAGGCGCACCGTGATCTCGGGGATGGTCAGTGGCGTGCGGGCGCGTGCGTGGTCGGCGCGGGCATGGGCGTCGAGTACGTCCTGCGAGATGACCGTCTGATAGTCCGAGCTGCCGTCGAGGCGGGGCCAGCCAGCGGCGAGATCCTGGTCGGCGACGAGCAGCGCGGACGTGAGCGGGACTGATTCGGCCGCCTGGTTCGAGTTCGTGCTCGCACCGCGGGACTGCCACGCGTTTGCGGTCACGGTGGCGTCGACCGGCCACCCGTAGGCCAGGACGGGCCCGGGGTGGTCGAGGACGATCTCGCTTGCCCCCGTGCGGATGGGGGAGCCGAGCTGTAGCCGTTTGATACGGCGCCCGGTTCCAGGGTCACGCATAGACGCAATGCGCCACTCGAACCCGCCCTCGACGGCCCCGAGTTGGGATACCAGATCGCGGATATGCGGCAGGTCGTATCGGGAGTACACGCGGTCACGCCGCACGCCCGAGGGGGTCGTGTCGTAGGTGATTCCGATGTCTCCGCCGGCGGTGTTCTGCACGTAGTCGATGAGCGTGCGGACGATGTCGTATTGGTCGACACCGGTCGCAGTGAGCGTGTCGTAGAGCATGCGGTGATCGAGATAGGAATCCCAACCGGCTGCCTGTATCTGCACGGCGAGCTCGCCGCGGCTGCTGCTGTTGACGCGCGCAGTCCACAGGATTCCGCCCCACCAAATCTCACGCCCGCGCTCGACCCATACCGCGGTACGGCCGGGCTCGATCACCTGCCTTACGCGGGCAGCAAGTTGGGCGTTCGGTACGGGGATGGTGCCGGACATGCTCGGGGTTTTGCCGATCCAGTCGTCGAATGCGAGCCCCTGTACGGGCAGGACGTCGAGCAGTTGGTCGGTGCGCAGGTCGCAGAACAGGACGCGATAGGGGGGCAACGTTCACCCCCCCTGGTGCGTGGGTCAGTCTGCTGTGTAGGTCACTCCGTCAAGGCTGATCCACTGGGGGAGCTCCCAGAATTCATAGGTGCGCAAGGCGCCGCCGGGCTGGATTTCGACTCGGCAGAGGGAGGGGCCGCGGTTGATCTGGTCACGGGGTGAAGCCCACGCGAATTCCCGTCCGCCGGCCGGCCGCGCCTCGATCGGCAGGGTAAGAATGGTCGCGCCGTTGGGAATGGTGCCCCCGGACTTCGTCGGACCGATGCGCCCGCGCAGCATGACCATGGGGCCGATGCGGCGCCATGCCGCGGGCATGCCGTGGTTGGGGAACCCGTAGCCCGGGGACAGGGCGAGCGGCTGCCAGCCTGAGTCAGCCGGGTACGGCTGCCATGTGGCCGACTTCGCAGACCAGCGCTCCAGGCCGATGCCGGTGTCGCGGTACTGGCCGTCGTAGGCACCTGGGAAGGCGAGCCCGTACCCGCGGGGGATGATCCCGCCGGCCGCGCTGGTGAAGCGGCGCCGGTCGGCCAGGGCCGAGGTCCAGGTGATCCCGCCGGTACCGGCCGAGGTGCCGGCCGGTACGGTGACGTCCCACAGACGCAGCACTGCGCCGGTGAGTGTGGGGGCGCTGGGGGTGGCGGTCGCCTCGCCCTGGACGACGTCGACGCGGGCGGCGGGGGCCGGCGAGGTGTCGTATCCCGGGTCGGCGATCCGGAGCACGATCGAGTCGATCCGCCCGTACTGGGGGGAGCCGTCGGCGATCGTTACCACCTCCGGGGCCGTGATCGCGACCGGGTAGGCGCCCTGTGCGACGGTGCCCTGCACGATCGCGCGGCCGACTCCGATCTGTACCTGCATCGCCGACACCCCGACCGCGGCGAACGGCTGTCCGCCAGCGATCACGCCGTCGCGGCTGGTCATCTCCCCCGCGGGCGCCATCACCCCCAGCGGGGTCAAGCGCGTGTCTTCGCGGGTCTGCCCGGTGCCGAGCAGCCACGCGGAACGGACGGTCATAGAGAGTGGTCCTCCTTACCAGTAGGCCGAGCGGAAGGTGACGGCCACGGACGAGCGGGGGTCGGATGAGCCGGGGGCGGCGCGGTAGGCGAGCGTCGACGTGCCCGGCAGCAGCGTGAACACCGACTCGGGGACGCTGCGGCCGGTGACGGTGCCGAGGCGGGACGTCGAGCCGTTGAGCAGGACGGTGCCGGCCCCGGTGTCGACGGTGAGCACGTCGGAGGTGTCGAGGACGATGTCGTACTCGACCACGTCCCCACTGACCACGTTCGTCAGGCTCGGCCGGTCGACGGGCCCGCGGAACTCGATCACGGGTGCGGCCGGTGCGTCGCCCTCGTTGGTCACGGTCATGCCGCCCGTGCTGCCCGGCGGCCCGAAGTCCAACGGCCACCCGAGTCCCTCGGGGCCGGGGACGAGGTGCCAGTCGAGGCCGGGCTCGGGGCGCGGTAGACGGGCCTCGACGCGCTGCTCGACCAGCGAATAGCGCCTCGGGTCAGTCGCCTCGAACTGCAAGGCACCGCCCTCGGCAACGCCGACGCGGTAGCCGGAGGCCACGGGGACGCTGCGCCGCAGGCACCGGGCCCAACACATCAGGGCCGGCCCGTCGTCGAGCTTGATCGCAAGGGGCAGCTCGTCGTCGCGCAACGCGGTCGCCGCGGCCAGGGCCCGCACCGCGGCACTCATCGCACCGGGCTCGGTGCGCAGCACGAGGTCGTTCACTGTGATGGTGCGAGGCTGCGCGAGCAGCTCGCCCGGGAAAGCGCCGTGTTGGGATGAGCGGGGCACCGTGCCGGAGTCGAGCCCCGGCGTTTCCTCCCACCCAGCCACCGACTTCCAGCGCACGGGCGTGCCGGGGCCTATGAGGAAGTCGCCGAACTGGATGTGTCCGGGGAGCCTTGCCAGATCACCGGGGGCCACGTTCACCCCCTGCTCTTCATGTGCCAGGTGAGCGCCGCCGCGGTCTGATCCGCGCTCGCGCCGCCCGCGTGCCAGTTCTCGATGTGCACCGCCGGCCCCCAACTCCCCCCGGCCGCGCCGCCATTCGAGACACCGCCCGGGGCGGCGAGCTGGGGGGAGGGGACGGATACGAGATTGCGCATGGTGCGGTCGATGGCGGGGGCGCCCGCCTTGATGCCCTCGACGACACCGGCAGGAATGAAGCGGCCGATCTTGTCTCGCATGAGGCGCGATGGGCTATGAATTCCGAGCGCCTTAGCAATGGGTCCGGGGATCATATCTTTCGCCCAACCCATCAGTTTTGAACGTAGCCAAGGGCCCATATTCATGACGCCTCGGTACAGGCCGCGGATCAGATCTTCACCCTTGTCATAGAGCATTGATCCGAAATTGCCGAAGTAACTCACGACGCTGCCGGGAAGTCCGCGGACGTATCCAAGGAAGGCGCTTCCCTTTTGCTTCGTGCCCGACACGATGGAATCCCAGTGCCGGAGGATCACGCCAACAAGCGTCCACGTCAGGAAGAAGTCGACGATTTTTCCGGGAATTCTGGCAATCCATGAGACCGTTGCGTCCCATACGCGTTCGGTGCCTGAGCGTATGGACTCCCAATGGCGGATGATGACGCCGACCAGCGTGAAAGTCAGGAAGAAATCAAGAATGGATTGGCCGACACCCTTGATCTTGTTCCACACCCAACCCCAAGCGGCGGACGTCGCCGCAGTGATCTTGTCCCAGTTGGCGACGATCAGCACGACCAGGCCGACGATCGCGGCAATGATCCACGGAATCGGCCCCGCGGCGGCCAGCCATGCGAGAGCCATGCGGGCGCCCTGAATCGTGGCCTGCCCACCCATGAGAAGCCAGGCACCAGCAACGCGAAGCGCCGTCGCGCCGGCCGCTGCCCCCTGCGCCACCCAACCGCCGAGGATCATCGCGTTTGTGGCGACAAAGCGCACGGCAGCGGCGGCGCCGGCGGCACCTTGTGTCGCCCAGCCGGTGACTACGGCGACAGTGGTCACCCCCGCCTGAGAGGCCAGGGCGAGGAGCGTCGGCAGCATCAGGACCGTGATCACGCCGGCCGCGACACCCAGCTCGGTGGAGTGCTCCGAGATGAACGCGCGCGACGTGGCGTACGCCTTTCCCAGTCCGCCCGCGCCTACCCAATCGGCAAGTTTCTCGATAGCGGGAATGGCCTTCCCGCCGATGAAGTTGACGAACTTAGTCTCTAGGGCACGCATGAATACCTCGATCTTCGTCGAGGCGTTGTCGCGCATCGCGTCGCCCGCTTTATCGGTCGCCCCCTTAACGTCGCCGAGCGCTTTAACGGCCGTTGACGGGTCGAGCTTGAACAGCGCGCCTTGCAAGTCTTCCGCTTTGGTGCCGAAAAGTGCAACCGCGGTCGCATTCCGCTTGGCCGGGTCCTCGATTGCCTTGATGCGTTGCAGAACTTCGCCGAGTGCTTTCGACGCCTTGGGGCCACCCTTGGTGAAAGTGGCAGCCATGGTGTCTGCGTTCAGGCCGATATCCTTAAATGCCTGAACACTGCCATCCGACATGTCCTTGCTGCGAATGGCGAATTCCTTAAGCGCATCCGCGACCGTGTCCGCGTCCCGCGCGCCACCCTGTAGGCCCTGTTGCATCAGGCCCATTGCGGTCTGTGCGTCGAGGCCCAGGTCGCGGAACTGCGTCGGATATTCCGAGAACGTGTCGAGCAGGTCCTCGGCGGCGTTGGTGCCGCTCTGCGTGCCGCGGACGAGGACATCCATAGCCTCATCCGCGCTCTTTGCGATGCCGGATTTCAGCATCGTGCCTACCGCTCGGCTGACCTTGCCGACGTCCTCGCCCATGACCGACGCGGTATCGGCGACGCGCCGGCCCATGGTCTGGATCTGGTTCTGCGTGGCCTCGGGCGGGAGCAGGCCCTGTTGGGCAATGCCGCGCATGATCTCGGCGCCGTCCTCGACCGAGTCGACGATGGCGCCGGAGTAGAGCTGACCGGCGGCGCGGCCGTACTGGGCGGCCACGGGGCCACTGCTGCCGAGCTGCGCCTGCAACTTGCCGGCGACCTTGCCCTGCTCCATGGCCTTGCTGATGCCGCCCATGAGCGCGGCACCGATCCCGATGCCGACCACGGCAGCGCCGAGCTTGCTCAAGCCCGTGCGCAGGGCGCCGGACGCGCGCTCGCCCCCGCGCTGGGCTCCCTCTGCGACGCCGTCGCCGAGCTGCTGTCCGGCCTGCTGCCCGGCACTGCCCGCGGCGGCGGCGATCTGACTACCGCCCGCCTGCACCTCGGAGCGCGCGCGGGACATGCCCTCGCCGACGCCGGACTCGTCGACACGCACCGTCGCGGCGAGCTCGCCCACCATGAGCGCCACTGCTCATCACCTCCGGGCGGTCGTGCCGCCCTTCGGGGCGGAGGAGTCAGGCGGGGGTGTGAGCACGCGGGCGAGCCGCGATTCAGCAGAGAGGAGAGCGAGGATGCGCAGCCGCAGCCAGCGCCAGGAGCGCGAGCACAGCAGGCGCCCGTCGCCAAGATCGATGCCGTAGACCTCGTGCAGATCCGCCTCGACGAGAGGCCACTCGGCGAGGATCTGCGCCCAGGTCAGCGCCGGCGCTGCTTGCCCTTTGCGGGGGCCGGCGCCGGACGGGTACTCGTACCACTCGTAGAGCCCCGAGACCGGGTCGAGCTCGCCGCGCCCGACTGGGCCCTGCGCTGCTGCCGATTCGGGGCCACCCGAGAAGGGTCGCCGGCCGCATTCCAGAAACGTTCCGCCGCGGCCTTGTCCTGCGAGATCCACACCATGGCGGTGATGGCGCTGTGCTTGAGCGCGGGCCAGGGCACACCGTCGGCGACCATCTCAGCGTGAGCGGAGCCGAGGACGTCCGCGTACAGGTCCCGCTCGGCCGCATCAGCGAGGATCTGCTCGTCTGCGCGCCCGCCGTCCGCGGCGACCGCAGCGGCGTGCACGATCGCCTGTGTGCGCAGCCCGACCTCGGCGGACGGGGCGGGTACCCGGTACACCCGCCCGCCGATGGGCAGGTGCAGGGACTCGTCGAGCAGCTCGTCGAGCGCCTCGAACGCCATCAGCTACCACCCCCGGCCGGCTTCGGCGGCGTGCTCGGCGCCGGGTTGACGATGGGCTTCAGCGGGCCCGACCCGGTGATCGTCACCTTGATCGTGTCGACCTCGTCGGGGCCGCCACCGTCGGGCTCCCACGTCACCAGCCCGACGCCCTCGTACGCGTCGTCGGCGCCATTGCGGTCGTAGTAGCGGACGTGCACGTACGAGGCGGCGCCGAAGGACATTGAAGCCCGGCGCAGCGCCTCTTGGGCGGCGTTGAACTGGCCGGTGACAGGGTGAGCGCGGTGGGCGATCGTGGTCTCGACGGACCACGCCAGCATGGTTACGGCCTGCTCGGACCATCCCTCGGCGTCGTAGGTGGTCACGTCCTGCTGCGTGGGTTCGATCTTGGGGGCGAACTCAGTGATCCCGGGAACCAGGGTCCATGCGGGGGTGGTGGTCGTGCTGGTGTCGAGCTCCAGCCGGTACCGGCGCGCAAGCGCGGTGATGGTCTCGGCCGGCGGCGTCGGTGTAGCCATGCGGTCGGCCTCCTATTCGAGATGGGGATGCGCGCGGTGCGCGCGAAGGTGGTAGTTGGAGCTGCGTTCCATGCGGCCGGAGGAGTCGGCGCCGATCGGGGCCCCGGAAGCGCGGGTGATGAGCTGCACGCGCACGGCGGCGAAGAGGAAGGGGCCGGCGCCCTGCAAGACGTCGTACGCGGCGTCGTCGAGGGCGTCGACCTCGCGCGGGTCAGCCCCTGCGCGGGTGCGCACCTGCACGCCCGTCGTCGTGTCCGTGAGCACGGAGGAGTCGGCGACGACATAGGCCGAGAGACAGATCGCGCGGTCCGGGGCCGGCGGCATGGCGGCGATGGTGATCGCGGTCTCGCCCGGGGCGTACACGCCCTCGGGCCGGTAGGTGCCGACACCCTGCTCGTGCAGGAGTCGGGCGAGACCGTCCAGGAGATCGACGGTGTACGACATCAGCCGCCCAGCGCGCGCCGGACCTGCGCCGCGATCAGCGCCTGTACCTCGCCCGCGGTCTCCGGCAGCACGGATTCGAGGTACTTCGCGGAACGGCCGGGGCTGTGCCGCGCGTTCAGGTCCTCGTGCACCCGGCGGGCGTAGGGGGTATCGAAGGACACCGCGGCGGTCATCGACTGCTCGTCGACCGAGGCGGCGCCGCTGCGTTCGAGAGTGCCCTCGTTGATCGGCACGCGCTGTCTGCTCGCGGCGAGCACATGCTCGGCGCCGAGCAGCAGCCCCCGAGCAGCGGCTCGCCGGATGAGCTCGGTTGCGGCGGCGCCGTTCCACTGGAGCCGTACGGATTGGCTCACTCGCAGCTCACCTCCGTACAGGCCGGCACGGGCAGACCCGGGGCGGTGTGATGGGTGACGGTGATCGCCGTGGTGGTGCGGCCATCGGGCAGGGTGATCCGGGATCCGGGCGGGCAGTCCAGCGTCGGCCCCGCGATCACGGTCGCGGTGGCGGTGACCTGTCGGCCGTCAGCGGTACGGACGAGCCGCGGGGAGGAGTCGACGAGCGCGGGCACGTCCGGTATCGCGTGCCGGTACTGCTGCCCGTACGCCCCCTCGCCCGCGTAGGGCTCGACGGTGATTCGGTGGCGCAGCAGGGCCGGCGGGACGCGCGTCACCACGTGATCACGTACCCGGGTTCGAGGCCAGCGCGGCGCAGCGCGCGGTCGGCGCGGGGCGCGAGCTCGACGCCGGACGCACCCGCGGTGCGCCCGGTGCGGCCTGAGAGTGAGACCGGGCCGATGCTGACGGAATCCCACTGCCCGGCCGCACCGGTGCCGTCATCGCCTGTGGCGAGCTGCCACTCCACCTGTGCGCACGTCGCGTCGGCGAGGGCCTGCGCGATCCGTGGATCGAGCGGGTCGCCGTCGTCGTCGACGGGGTAGATCGCGGTCAGCAGGGCGCTGTCGATGTCCTCTGACGCCCTGCTGATCAGCCGCTCGGCATCCGCTGGGGCCGGCGTGCCGAGCCATGTGGAGAGCTGTTCCGGGGTGGAGTAGGGACGGCGCACGTGATCACCCCGCGACGGCCGGCTGCACCTTGATGCCGCGCCAGACCGCCGCGCTCTTGGTGGCCTTCAGGACGACGGCCACGGGGCCGAGCTCGACCTCGCCCCTCTTGATGGCACCTGCGGTCTCGAAGTTGGGCAGCCACTGACGCACGAGCTGTCCACCCATGGCCGAGACACCGTGGAAGCCGTCGAGGCCGAGGCGGACGGCGTAGAGATCACTCGCGCCGGTCTTACTGTCGACACCGACCACGGGGTCGGCACTGCCAGCCTTCGCGCCCAGGTCGATGAACGGGATGCCGTTGTACGACTCGACGGTCTGCCCGAATGCGTTCTCGGCGCGGCTGTAGTAGCCGGCCCGGCGCGCGAGGCTGCGCACGCGGGCGATCGTCTTCTTGTTGCCGAGCAGGGCCGAGGGGGTGCCGTCGAGCAGGCCGAGGAACTCGTCGATGCCGTCGAGGGCGTTGTGCGCGGCGGCCTGGTCCGCGGGCACCGACCAGTCAGCCGGCGCCTTGAACTCGGTCGCGGTGCCGCTGAGGATCTTCGACAGCCCCTCGAAGCCGGTCGCCGTCGACGTGTTCTTGGTGCCGTTGATGACCTGGTCGGAGAAGAATGCGGTTGCGCTCTTGACCGTCTGGCTCATCTGGAACGCCACCTCGTTGGAGGCGGCCGGCCCGAGGTTGGACAGGACGCGGTCAATCTCGAACGCGCCACCGAGCACGGACAGGTCGACGGTCGCGCGGGTGCGCTTGGCCTGCTCGGTGCCGTACTCGGTGTTCAGCGGGCGAAAGGCCGCACCGCGCTCGGACACGAGCCGGGTGTATCCGTACGTCAGGGTTGCGCCGCCGCCGGCCGGGTTCACGACGTCGTCGAACGCCATGTTGTCCAGCAGCCACGAGCTTTTGCTGAACTCGTCGATCACCATCAGGTCGATGTCGTCCTGCGTGTTCAGCTTGGCGTCGGCAAGGGTGATTGCCATGGGTGGTGCTCCTAGGGGTTAGGCGCCAAGCCGGGCGGCGATGGCGTCGCGGAGGTTGGCCGGCTTGGCAGGCGCGGCCGGCGCGCCGGTGAACTCCGCGCCGCCCCGGGCGGGGCCGGCCGGAGCGGCGCGGTACAGGTCGGGGTCGCCGTCGACAGCGGCCGTGATCGCTGCGGCGAGCTGCTCGCCGAACTTCCCGTCGGCCGGATCGAGGTTGCGCAGGTCGTCGACGAACGCGCGGCTGTTCAGCAGCCGGTCGGCACGGGCGCCCTGCGCGGCGGCGACCTTGTAGGCGGCGAGCTCTACCTGCGCCGTGCGCAGTTGCGCGGCAGCGTCAGCGAGCTGTCGGTCGCGCTCGGCGACCGCGGCGGCAAGCGCGCTCGGGTCCTGCTCCTGGCCTTGGCCGTCGGGGTTGAGCGCCTTGTTCACGGCGTCGAGCGCGGCCTGCAACTGCGTGGCGCGCTCGGCCTCGGCGCTCGCGCGCTGCTGCGCGTCGGCGAGCTGCTGCTCGATGGCCGGATCGGGGACCGAAGGGGCGGCCGGAGCCGCTGGGGCGGTGGATTCCGGGGCGGTCGAGGTGGGGACGGTGCTTGCTGCCTCGGGGGCGGCGGGCGTCTCGGACATGCGGAAGGGCCCTCCGGGCTCGTGTGCGGGCGTGAAAAAAGGCCCGCCGAGGGCGGGCCGTGAAAGGGAAGAGAGGGGAGCCGTGCGAGCTTGCGACCCCGTTCGGCTCACCCCCGCCTAATGCGGGGCGGAGGTCGGTTACTAATGGGCGGCGCGGCCCCCCAGTGGTCCCGGCCGGTATCGAGCCGGCGGTGCTCCTGACGAGCGGCGGGACCGGCGAGGCAGAAAGGGGTCACTAGAGGCAGGCCCTATACGGCTATCGGCGCTTTCGCCCAGCCGGTGTATCGCGCCTGAATGCGAGCGGCGCCTCCCTACGAGCAAGCGAGCTCAGCGCGTGCAACGTGCTGCGGATGAGCATGACGGCCATGACAGCACCGATGAAGAAGGCGGCAATACCGACGCTAGCGGACTGGGTGGTTTGCCCGAAGAGAGTGAGCTCGGTGTGGCCAGTGGCTCCGAGAGCGACCAGAACAACGCCTCCGGTGATCATTGCGATAGTCACGACGTAGGCGCCCACGATCAACGACAGGAAGATACGCTCAGATGCCTGGATGATTTCGCCCATAGCTCCCCCGAGTGCTAGCTACCACCGTTGTTCCCGAGGAAGTCGGCACAAAACCAGGCGAACAGGTGAGCGGAGCGCGTCCCTAATCGTTCGCTTCCTGAGCCAACGGACGGGCAGCGGCGTACCCGCGCAGCCACGCGGAGCGCAGCAGGTTGCCGGCCGGGTACGGGCAGGCGGTCGGCCGGTCACCGGCGGCGCCCGCGCGGCGGCCGGCCTGCATGGCCTGGACGATGTCGGCCCGCGAACTCATGAACGCCCCTTCGATCAGAGCTTGTTGTCGTGGTCAGTGCGGCGGGCGCGGGCGGTGTCCGCAGCGCTGCTCCGCATGCCGGTGACCTGCTCGGTGTACTCCGCAAGCGTAGTGCGCGGGTGGACCTGCCACCATCGTTTGAGCTCTTCCGACGCACGGGCGTAGGCGACATGTGCGGGGCCCGTGAACAGGCTGATCGGATCCACGCCCGCGCGGTCGGCCTCGCGGGACAGCAGCACGCCGCGCAGCTCATCCTCGGCGTTCATGTACTGCGCGTACACGTGCTCGCGGTACATCTCCTGTATCTGCGACCGGCTATAGGCGGTGCGCTGCGCCTGCTGCTCGGCCTCGCGCTCGGCGATCCAGCGCTCGGCCGCGGACATGCCCGCGTACGGGTTGTCGGGTAGGTCGTCGGCCAGGTGCGCCCAGTCGTCGGGGTCGCCGGCCGGGCCGAGGACCTCGTCGAGGGCGGCGCGGTCGGCGAGCTGTCCCTCGACGGTGTGCGCCCCGGCCGCCTTCGGCATCGGGGCCGGCGGGTACCGGCGGTCGAGCTCTTCGGCGATCCGCAGCGCGTCGTCGTCCCTGGCGTACCGGATCGCCCACCCGAGGACGTCGTCGCCGACGCCGGAGAGATCCGCGGCCAGCCGACCACCGGGGAACACGCTGCCGAGCAACTGCCGGCGGTGCGCCTCGGCGTCCAGCGCGGCACGTTCGGTGTCGTCGGCGCGGCGTGCGCGGTCGGCGAGCTCGCGCTCGGATAGGCCGATCAGGTCCCGGCGGGCGCCGGGCAGGGCGGCGTCGATGTCGCGTCGGTCCATCTCGGCCATGACGCGCAGCATGTCGTCGTCGCCCAGGTGGTTGGAGGCGCGCGCGAGCTCGTCGTCGGAGAAGGCGGCGAGGTTGTCGGCCAGGCGGCCGGCGGGGCGCACGCGGTCGAGCAGCACCTGCTCGTCGCGCCGGTCGGCCTCGGCGCCGATCCGGTCCCGGTCACGCCGGTCGAGGACGTCCGAGCGGATGGCGGCGCCGAGCTGCTCGTCGCTCATCTCGCGCAGGGTGCGCGCGTCGCCGGAGCGCACGCGCGCTGCCTCGACCGCGTCCGATCCCGGACCGCTCGGCGTGCCGGGCCGGCCAGCCGTACCACGGGCCGGCGGGAGGTTGCCGCCGCCGATCTGCTCGCGCTCGCGGCGCCGGATGAGCTCGGGATGCGCGGCCAGGTGCTCGCGCTGCTTCTTCTGCCACTGCCGCACCCGGGCCTCGGCCGCGCGCTTCGCGTCCGGGTCGGTCGCGGCGGCGGCGCGGTTCTTCCACTTGCGGATGCCGCGCTCGATCGCCCGCTGTCGCTGGCTCGCTTCGTAACCGTCGGGGTCGGTGGAGTGCTCGACGGGCTCGCGGGTGACACCGGGCAAGTAGGCGGCGACCGAGTGCCTGCAATTGGGGTGCTGAAATCCGCGGGTGCGCGCTTCGTCGAGCGATCCGGCGATGTCCACACGCACGGTGCGGCCGTCCTCGACGGCGTGCTCGACGTCGACCTCGCGCGCCCCCGACGGGCCATCGATCGACAGCACCTTGCCCTCGAATGGTTTGCAGAGCGGGCACTCGTGCGGGGCGTTGGAGACGATCACGAGGTTGAGGCCGGCGGCGCGCAGACGGTCGGTGTGTCCCTCGACCGCGGCCCGTCCGACGCTGGTGCGGGTGGCCATCTCGGCGTAGCTCGTCATCTGCCACGATCGGCCGGCCCGGTCCACGAACGCTTTCAGGCCCCGATCGGAAAGACGCTCCATAGCGCGCTGCGTGGCCTGCCGCCGGGTGTCGATGCCGAGCAGGGGTGTGGCGGACACCTCCGCGATCACCTGCCGGTAGCCGTCTTCCACGCCGCGCAGAATGCCGCGGTGGGTGGCTTCGACGAGCTCGACTGTTTCGTGCGCGAGCCGGTCCACGGCGCGGCCGGCGGGCGTGCTCTCGGCGATCCGGCGGGCGTCGATGTCGTCCAGGGCGCCGAGCTCGGCGAGGCCGGACCGGGCGCCGACGTTGTACGCCTCGGCGACCGCGTCGAACACCTCCACCTGCATGGCGGACGAGAGGGCGTCGACGACACCCTGCGCGCCGCGACGCAGCGCCTGGATATCCCGCAGTTTGGCCGTGGCCCAACCGGGCGCCTCGAAACCGTCGGCGAGCTGTCGCGCGACGATGCCGAGCAGCCGCTGCTCGGCGTCCGCGTACAGGGCCAGGACGCCGGCCGAGAGGTCTTCGACCATGCCCGGATGGATCGGCACGGCGCCCCCTTCGTCAGGTCAATCGAGGGTGCCGGCCTGCATCGGGTCGGGCACCGCCGCACCGGTCTCGGTGAGGATGCGATCGACCTCTTCCCGCACGGCTGTCTCGGTCCACTCGGGATGGAGCATGCGCACCTTGGTGTCGACGCTGACAGCCTGCGCCTGCTGAAGCAGAGAGAGGGTCTGCGCGAGAGTGGCCGGGTCCTCGCTCACGGAGTCCCCGAACACGGTTTGTGGCCGTTCCGGGGTGATGAACGGGGTGAACAACTGCTGATCGAGAAGGAGCATGACGTGCAGCATCTCGGCGACGGCCGGTGCCCAGTACCGCGACTTGCGGTTCCGAGTCGTCATGCTCAGACGCTCGCGGGACTTGACCTCGGTTGCGGTGGCGGCGATCTCATCGCCGATACCAAAGGTCTGCGGCGAGTATTTGGCGGACAACACCGCCTGCCGGGTGGCGGCCTCGGCCGTCCGCTCGTGCTCCTCGACCCTGATCGCAAACTGCGAAAGGGTGATCCCGCCGCCGGTCTCGCTCGGCGGGATGTTCAGCAGCTGCCAGATTTCCCGGTCATCGTCGAACGACGCGCCGCGGCCCGGTCCGTGATCCCGGAGGTAGCCATCGGGGACGATCAGCCGGGCGCGGCCGAGGCGCAGGTCGCGAATCCACGAGGTCCACGTCGTATCGAGCGCGTCGAACAGGTCATACAACGGCACGCCGTAGTCGCTGAGTCCCAGGTGCGAACCGCGGTGACGCCGGTTCGGGCGGATGTTGGGGATGTAGGCGGCCGTCAAGCGGTGGATGCCGGTTTCGATCGTGTCCCCCTCGGGGCCGATCGAGGCGGCGAGCGGGGCGACCTCGGGGTGCTCGGTGAGCGGCACCCGTTCGCCGAGGTTCTTTGCCGAGCCCTGATAGAGGCCATGAATGATGCGGCCCCGCTCGTGACGTTCCAAGTGCCGCCACACGGTGGCAGTGTCCGACGGGAGCTCATGCCAGAAGGTCACGGCCCGCAGCATGCCGAATTGGATCTCGGGCACTGCGCAGTCGGCGTGAAGCACGGTGAGCAGCGGCCGGTCAATCAGTTCCCGATCCCACGTCACGCGCAGGTAGACGCCGCCCAGCGCGGCGCACACTTCGGCCGCTTCCAGGAGGGTGTTTGCGACCCCTCCGGCCTCGGTGAGCTCGTCGAGCCGGTCCTGCGTTTTGCTGTCGGCGACGGTGAACACCGGCGGCTCGGCGAACAGCAGATCGGCGCTGGTGCTCGCGATGTCGCCGGCGAGGGGTATGTGCAGGCGGTTATCGCGCTTGCCGGGCTGCGGGGGCCGTCGACCCCACAGACGGGGGCGCCCGTCCTTAAGCGTGGTGTTGTTGCGGTAGACGGCGGCGAGCTTCTCGTGATCTCCGGAGTACCAAGCGTCGTCGACACGCAGCTCGGCATGCGTCCGCGCGAGGTGCGGCGGGGGCCAGGGGGCGCCGTTCTCAGGAAGGGACACAGGTCACCTCCTGCCGACGTCGTCGTGCGCGGTCCTGCGCTGTGGCACGGCACCGTCGACACTTGCGGGTGCCGTTCGGCGCGATGTACGTATTCGCGGCGTCGAACGCGTGCCCGCGGCAGCAGTGGGTTTGGCGGGCACGGTGAGCCGCGGCGCTGATGCCTCGCCGCACGTTGATCCGCTGTGTGACCGCTTCGAGGTGATCGGGCCGGACGCAGTCGCGCCGGCGGCACAGGTGGTCGATCACGAGGCCGTCGGGTATCTCCCCGTGCGCGAGCTCGTAGGCGACCCGGTGAGCAGTGCGCACCCGTCGCCCGACCCTGAACTGCCCATAGCCGTTGGGCTTGACCGAGCCGGTCCAAGTCCAGCAGCCACCGGCGGACCGAGTCACCTTGGAGAGGAACCGGTCGGGCCAATCGGAACGCATAGGTGCCCCCTTGCGCATGCAGGCCCACGGCGCCCCACCCCGGGGCGACCGGGGCAGTGGTGGTGTGGTTACGCGGCCTGCGTGAGCAGGTGGCGCCATTCGTGAGCGGTGCTGTGCACCGCGTAGCGCAGGGCGTCGAGCGAGTGATCGTCGACCTTCACGGGACGGTCTTCACCGCGGGCCGCTACCGCGTCGTCCCAGACGTACGAGGGGAACTCTTGGAGCAGGCCGGCACACGAGCGGTGAACGAGCAGGACGCCCGCGTCAAGGGCGTTGGACACGGACCGGATGCCGTCGAGCACGCTGTTATCGCCACGCGCAATGTTCGGGTGCCCGTCGGCCCAGAGCTGCGTTGAGAAACTCGCGGCCGAGGGATCAACGAACGTCCACTCGGGGCGGACGTCGTTCCGTTTGCTCAGCCACTCGCGGACGGCCCGGCTGTACATCGCATCGGTCATCTGCCGGTGAGCGGCCCGGGAGTCGTGACGCCACTCGCTCACCGCGTACAGGCGATTGTCGACACCGAGGCCGAGCAGCACGGCGGCGAAAGGATTCACCGTGCCGTAGTCGATGCCCACCCAGGTCCGGAGCAGCTCCGGCACCTCGTCGACGACGTGCCGCTGCTCATCCCACATGTCGTAGATCGAGCCCTCGGCGACGACCCACTCGCCGGCGATCATCCGCCGGCGCCAAAGCCCGGTGTACTCCGCGGACAGAGCGGCGACGTATGCCTCGCTCAAGCTCGGGTTGTCGGCGAGCTTGAAGTGCCATGCGGCTAGGTCGAGCTCGCCGGCCCGGTCGAGGTAGCCCGTGCGCAGCCAATGCCGCGGGGAGTCGGGGTTCGTCGTGCAGAGCAGTCTCGCCCCGGACACGGACAGGCGGGCGAGTAGCTGCACGAAGAACGGTTCCGGGACGAGCGTGGCCTCGTCGATGTACGCCAGTGAGGCCGTAGCGCCACGCAGCCGGCCCTCGGCCCGCGCGTCCGAGGCGCCGATCAGGTGGACCGTTCGGCCCATGATGCTGGCGACGGTGGCGCCGCGGGTGTGCCGGATCTCCGAGGCAACGTCCGAGCCGAAAAGGGCGGGATCCTGTAGCGGCTCGATGATGTTGCGTTCGATCGTTTGCAGCGATCGGCCGCACAGCAGGATCAAGCCCGTCGCTGGCGCGCGCCGAACGGACAGCAGGAAGGCGAGCAGCGAGGCAATGGTCTTGCCCGAGCGAACGCTGCCGTGCCAGATGGAAACGCGCGCGCTGAACGATTCCCGGATCGAGCGCAGTTGCTTGTCGGACAGGGGGAGGGGCGAGGCCACTACACCCCCTGTTCGTCACCTCCAGCCGGCCCGAGCAGGGCGTCGGCGAGGCGGTCGAGCATCGAGCCACCGGCGCTACCAGTCCCGCTCTGGCGAGCGAGCTCGGAGACCCGGGCGTGCACTTCAGTAAGGGCTCGTGCGGCGGTGGCGTGATCGCGGGCGTCGCGAGCGGACTCGGCGCCGGTGGTCCGCTCGACCTGGCGCAGAGCGCCGTCGAGGGCCTCGTCGGCGAGCAGCTCGCGCCGCGCGGCAGCATCAGCGCGCCGCGCCTCGGTCGCAGCCGCGACCCGGGCCCCGCCGCTGAACGTCAGCCCCTCTTCCCTGGCGATCTTGCTTACCGTCGCTGCGCTGCGCTTGATGGCACGGGCAATGGCGTTGCGGGACTGCCCGGCGGCGTGCAGCTCGCGGACCTTCTTGCGGTCTCGGTCGCGAATCGGCTCGGCCACGCGCTCACCTCCCGGAGGAACGGCGAACGCCCCGTCGCCAGGGGGGAGGGCGGCGGGGCGTTCGGGTGAGGAGTCAGAGTTTCCGGGCACGCCGGAGGCAGGGCCAACATTAGGTCACAGATCGATAACGGCGCAAGTCTGTTCGGCCGCGGGTCCGGGATAGGCTGTGCGCACCCGCGGGCGGGGGTTGCTCCCGCTTGCGGCTAGGGCCCGTCCGGCGGTGGAGACGCAGGGCGGGCCCGTTCTACTTCTTCGGCTGCTTGCCGGCCTTGTGCTCGCGCAGGAAGCGAGAGACGTACGAGGCGGACAAGCCCAGATCGGCCGCGATGTGGTTCGCCGGTCGCCCCTTGGCGTCCTCCTCAAGGATCACCCGCGGCGTAGCGGCCTCGGCCACCTTGTAGGCCGCGCGGATCCGCGCCACCTCGGCGAGCGTCAGGTGCTCCGCGGCCTCGGCGTCCGCGGCCTCAGCGCCTGCGACCTGGCGGGCCCTCTCCAGGCGACCGGCGACCGCGGCCGTACGGGCGTCCTCGGCGGCCTTGTGCCGCTTGATGGTGGCGATGATGTCCCGCGCGAGCCAAGTCGCCTCCGGAACCTCTCGCAGGTCCGCCTCGATCTCCTGGCGCACCTGCTCGGCCGTACCGTCTCGCTCGGTCATGGAACTTCCTTCTGTGAAGAGGGCCCGCCCCGGGTCCGACCGGGGCGGGCGGTTGATGATCAGGCGAAGAGGGCGCCCTGCTCGTCGACGAGGCCGGCGAGGGTCTGCTGCCCCTCAACGATCCACTCGTCGCGCCACGTGCCCGCGGGGTCCTCGACGACCGGCTGCTCGTCGGCGGCGAGCAGGTCGCCGAGCTGCTCGACCATGGCGGCGGGCTCGGCCGTGCGGAACGCGCTGGCCTCATTCGGCACCGCGGCGTCGAGCGGCTTGCCGGGCGCTGCGAGCCGCTTCGCGATCAGGCCGGGGACCGCGGCCGAGAAGCGGTCGAGAGCCTCGACGACGCGCTCGCAGTTCTTGCAGACCCGCTTGCCGGTCGCGGCCTTCTCGCCGAGCCCCTTGCCGCAGTAGCCGCGGGGCTCGCCCGGGATCAGCAGGTGTCCCACGCCGCCCTTGGCGCCCGCGGCGAGGCGCAGCTCGCGCTCGACCGGCCCGGCCGTCAGGATGGCGTGCGCGCGCTCGCACTGCTGGCACATGCGCGCCTCGCTGTCGGTCTGCCGGAGGTTCGCCGCGCTGGTGTCGCACAGCATGACCGGCGCGCCGTCAAGGCCGCGGGCGCCGTAGTGCGGGGTGCTGGTGCTCATGGCGGCGTACTTGGCGATCTGCATGGGGGTTGCTCCCGTGCTCGTTGGGTGCCGGGTGGAGACCGGCGAGAACGAGATCAGCATACGCCGACATGAACTAGGTTCACAAGAGCCTGCGTGAACCTAGTTCATGTCGGATGAGTCCTACTGGAAGAGCAGCCCCTGCTCGACCCCGTCGCCGAGATCGAACAACGCCCCCTCCGTCACCCGCTCCTCGGCCGCCATCCAGCCGCTACGCCACGTACCGTCCCCCTCGGGGACCTCCTCGGCTGCCGCCTCATCCGCAGGCGCCTCGACCTGCTGCTCGCCCGTCCAGTGGCACCAGTGGCACCCCCGGCCCTCGCACTCCATGCAGCGATCCTCAACCGGCACCGCGCCGCAGACCTCGCACTCGTCGAGCGTCTGCTCGTCGTGCTCCGGGCACATCCGGTGCCAGGAGTACAGCGGCTCGTCGGCGGGCTCCTCCGCGTTCAGGTGCGCGCACTCGTTCGCGGCGTCGACCAAGCAATCGTCGATGTACACGCACCCCTCGTCGGACAACACGCCACCCCGCACCCCCGGCGCCCGCCCGTCGCATGCCGCGACCGGGTCGCCGCTCACGTCCGATCGGGCAGCAGTCCCGTGCTGACAGGTCGCAGCGGGGGCCGGCTGCTGCTGCGCCCGCCGCCGCGCCCGAAGCGCCCGCCCGGCCTCCTGGCGCACGGTGTCGGCCGCACTCTGGGCGTCACCCGTGCTGCCCTCCGTCGGGCGCCATGCGAACACGGCGCGCAGGCTCCGCGGCTCGACCGTCCAGCCAGCCGCGCGGAACTTGTCGGCCACGATGGAGAGGGGAACGTCGCCGTTCACCGCGTCCCTGCGACTGACGATCAGGCCACCCTCAAGCCAGTAAGCGGCGATGCGCCCGTTCCCCCGCGGTTCAACGAGGTAGCCGCGCACGGTGGGGGTGGCCTCGTCGGGCTCGGTGATCTCGGTGTCTTCGGAGACCGAAGCGGGCTTGAGCGGGCTCAACACGGCGCGGGCGGCGACGACGTCGGGGTGCGTGGCGTGCTGGGGCCGACTGCCCTCGGTGGTACCAGCGTGCTCAACGACAACCCCCTCGACGACGCGCCGCTCGACCTCGGAGACCGGCTGCTGCTCGGCCTCGATCGCGGTCGGCACCTGCTCGACGTCCGCGGGCGTCAGCTCGGACACCCACAGGCGGCGACGGGTGAACCCACCCTCACGCCGGATCGTGGCGCGCACCCTCGGCAGGGCCTCGGCCGCCCGAGTCATGTCCTCGGCCGTCGCTCCCTCGACCCGCGCGATCTCGACACCGTTGCGGTTGGTGATCGTCCAGGTGTTGGAGGGCTCATCCCGCGTGGGCTGCTCCTGGTGCTCGACGACGGAGACCTCGGCCTCGACGACCGGCTGCTGCTCGCGAATGGGGGTGGACTTCGTGCAGTGCCGGAAGCGCTCAGGCGTCGCGCCGGCCGCGAGCGCCTCGGCCTCGGCCATGTTGTCGAACGTGCCGACGAGGGTCGAGGCGAGGCGGCAGGCGCAGTTGGTGTGGACGTAGGCCAGCAGGCGTATCCGGCAGCCGCCCGGTGCGCGGTGGGCGCGGACGGCGACCCGTACGACGTTGGCCTCGGTGTGCTGCTCCATGGGGGTTGCTCCCGTTGTGAGTTGGGTGCCGGGTGGAGACCGGCGGTGCGTGATCGACTCTACGCCGAGATGAACTGAGTTCACAAGAGATTGCGTGAACTGAGTTCATCTGCGGTCTGTGATCAGTGTCACCGACGCCCTCGTGTGGCCAGGGAGTTGACGGCATGGGGGTGCCGGGGCCGCCGCGAGGGGCGGCCCCGGTGGGTGGCTAGGCGAGGTGCGCGGCCCGGATGATCACAAGCAGCGCGTCGGCCTGGTGCGGGTCGCAGGTGTCCCAAGGGTTGTCGTTCCCGAGGTTCACGACCGGCCGCTCGTCGTCGGCGGCGAGGTAGCAGACGCCGCAGCCGCACGTCGGGTCGTACGGCATCGGTGCGGCTCGGTAGTAGTCGTTGAAGTAGTCGACCCGCCCCTGCTCGTCGACCTCGCCGAGAATCAGGTCGCCCTCGGCGATGTCGGCCGCCCGGGAGGTCTCGGCGAGGGCGATGTCGAGCAGCAGCGGCGTGTGATCCTCGTCGATCGGGTACGGGGGGATGGTGATCTGCATGGGGGTTGCTCCCTTGCTGGATGGGTGCCGGGTGGAGACCGGCGGTGTGTGATCACCGTAGGCCAACATGAACTAGGTTCACAAGGGAAGGGGTGAACCTAGTTCATGTTGATGGGTGTGACGTCCGCCACCAACTACCCGATAGGGCAACGGGATTGGCCTAGGCGGCGACCTGCGCCACGGCCACCGACCCCCCGGTGCCCAGTGCGGCGACGAGGTCGAGCAGGTCGCCCCACTGCCACACGCGCCGCCCCCGACTGTCCAGCGCCACGGGCGCGGAGCAGGCCGGCCCGGTCGCGCAGGTTACGGCCGGCCCCTGCTCGGGTCCGGTGTGCAGGACGAGCAGACCGGCGCACCAGGGGCACGGGCGGTCGGGCACCGGGGTCTCGCGCTGGTCGAGGCCGAGCTCGGCCAGCAGCCGGCCCTCGCACCAGCGGGCGACGCTGTGCGCCTCGCGCAGCAGCGCCTCGGACACCGGAGCGAACGGCGCCTCGACGAGGGCACCGTCGAGGGCGGGCTCGGGGGTGGTGTCCTCGTCGAGCACACGCCCCTCGATCCACACCGCGGCCCAGTGCAGCCCGTAGGCCCTGCTGCCCGGCGAGGTGTCGCTGCGGTACATCCACCGGCGCGGGTCGCTGAGGGGGGTCTGCTGCTGCGCCTGGGCGGCGAGCACGTCGGCGAGATCGAACAGCCGGCCCTCGATGCCGCGGCCGGTGTCGAGGGCGCGCAGGTTGAGCGGGGCGGGGTGCTCGCGCAGCACCAGGGGTGCCCGGGTCTCAACGAGCAGGGCGTCGTCGTCGCGCATGGTGTGCGCGAGCTGCCGCGGGGGCCACACGTCCGCCGGCGGCGTCTCGATCGCGAGCAGCAGCTCGCCCCACAGTTCACGGATGGTGCGCAGCGCCTCAACGGTCTCGCGGCGCGCAATGGTGGCGCTGGTCATGAGTGGTCCCCCTTGGGTCGTTCAGTGTGCGGTCGCGGCGAGTGCCTGCCGCGGGGTGATCTCGCCGGTGCACACGCGGCGGATCGTTTCTGCGAGGTGCCGGTCGTCGCCGGCGAGCCCGTGCCCGAGCGCGTCGGCGAGGACGGCCGCGGTGGCGAGGTGCTCGACGTACGCCGCCTCGACGCCCCGGTGCTGCTCGCGCAGCCTGCGGAGTGCCTGCTGCGCGCGGTCGCGGTCGGCCTCGGTCTCGACGATGGCGGCGTCGGCCGCCTCGACCCTGGCGCGGAGCCGGCTGACGGCGGCCGTCTGTCCGCCGGCGGTGCGTCGCGTCCGGTCGGCGGCGGCGAGCTCGGTCTCGACGAGGACGCGCAGCAGGTCGGCCTCGGTGGGCAGCAGCCGGTCGGCGCGGGCGAGCAGGACGGCGAGGGACTCGCGGCGGCGGATGCGGCCGAGCTCGCGGTCGGCTGCTCGGGTGCGGCGACTCATGATGGGTCTCCGTTCGTCCGGGTACGGCGGGGGAGCAGGCGACGGGCAAGGCCCCGATGGGTCCGGCCTTCCTCCCGCGCGCGAGGCGCGACCGGTCGCGCGGGTGGGGTGTCTGTGATGTGCCATCCCTCGGCGGCGAGGCAGTCGGCGAGTGCCGCGGTTGTGAGTGTCGCGAGGTGCGGGTGCACGTCGAGTGCGTCCGTGAGATGGGCGGCGATGACGGCGCGGGCGGCGGGCGGGATCACGGGCGGCCTCCTGCTGTGTGGCGGGCGCGCGGGGTGCGCGGCTGAGGCGGGGTGCACATGAGGCGGCCGAGGCGCTGCTGCTCGTGCTCGTCGTGCTCGGCGAGGACGCGGTCGCAGAACAACGCGGTGAGCTCGTCGAGGTGGGCGTCGGCGAAGGCTCGTCGGGCGACGTCCTGTTCGGCGAGGCGCCGGCGGTACTCGGTCATGCGGCGATCTCCAAAGCAGTACGGATACGGGCGGGGTGCGGTTCGGGCGCGCCACAGTGCTGGCCGGCCGGGGCTGCGCACTCGGGGCAGGTTGCGAACTCGACGGCGTAGGCGTCGCGTCGGCGGCCGTGCACGGTGCCGAGTACGTCGCCCCGCCCGTTCTTGCACCGGCTGTTCTTGCTGGCCCGGCAGGTTTCCCTCGGGCAGGCGACGGCGAGCGCGACGAGGGCGGGTCGCTTGCTCGGCAGCGTCTTTCGCATGGCTGCCCGGGTGGTCGGGTCGATGTACGGCGTCGGCTCCTCGTCGACGCTGCGCCCGACACCGGCGGCCAGGGCGAGGACGTCGTGCTTGGGGCCGGCGCCTATGGCGTGGGTGATGGGGCGGGCGGGCAGGGTGCCGTCGGCTGCGGCGGTGATCTGGGCACGGCGGCGCTCGACGAACTCGGCGCCGGTCTCGCCGGGGTTGCCGTCGTAGACCGGGTGAGCTGCGCCGATCCGGTTCTCGCGGATTCGTGCACGGACCTCTCGAACGCGGGCCGGGGTGATCCACTGTTCGGTGTGGGCGTAGTGCTCAGCGACGGCGTTGCGGGTGTCGTGGTCGAGGGGGATGCCACGCAGGGCGCGGGCCCATGCGTGGGCGTCGGCCTCGCCGATGGTGCGGCGGTCGAACGCGGCTGCCAGGGCAAGCAGCTCGGCGGCGTCGGCGGGTGTCACTGGGCGTTCTCCTGTTCGCGGAGTCGGGCGGCGAGGTCGAGGCCGTCGCGCACGCGCTGATCGGTGGTGGAGGGGCGCGAGGCGCCGCGTAGGGCGACGACGTTCGCGCCGTGGCCGGTCGAGGTGGGCGTGTGGGTGGGCATGGAGGGGAGGGAGCGCCAGCCGGCGAGGAAGTACCGCGCGCTGCGGGGGCGGGTGCGTGCGGCTTGCCATGCGCCGCCGGCGTGGTCGACGAGGATCTGCACGCCGCAGCGCTCGATCAGGGCTTGCAGCAGGACCCACTCGGCGGAAGCGAGCTCCCATGAGACGGCCATGCCGGCGGCGGTCATGGCCTCGACGAGCGGGCGTACGGGCTCGGCGATCCGGGGCCCGTCCTCCGGGCTAGCTTGTTCCCCTCTACTTCCGAAGGAAGTAGAGGGGTAAGGCTTGGTGCTGGCTTGGGAGCCTGTGACGCCCTCGACGGTGTCACGCCGTGACACACCTCCTTGACCTGCGGTTCCTCCCTGAAACTGGGTTGTGTTTCGAGGCTGATTCGTGGACGATCCGCGCTCGATTCGCTCACGATCCACGGCCGATTCGTCGCCGATTCGCCTCTCATTCGCGCGCGTTCGGCTCTTGGCCTTGCGCTCCGCGGCGGCTGCGCGGTTGGCCTCGACCTGGGCCCGGGTGGAGTTCCGGCCGCCCTCGAAGAAGTCATGCACGATGAAGTCGCCAGCGGTCGGCTGCGGGCACCGTGGACAGTCGTGGCCCTGCTCGTGCCACAGACCGACGGCGACGAGCTTGCGGGCCTGCGGGGCGGTGCCGTACTGCTTGGCCACGATCCCGGGCACGTGCCCCTCGGTGAGGTGCTGCGCGGAGTAGGCCCCGCAGCGCAACCACAACCCCAGCGCAGCGTTCCCGGCAGCGATCACCTTCGGGTGCATGTGGCTGCCATCGTCGATCTTGAACCACGCCACGGGGCGGACGCTCCTTACGTACGGGTGCGGGATGGGGCCTCGGGGCGGCCGGCGAGGGCCGCGGGGGTGTGGAGGGGGCACCGGTAGCCGGGCAGGTAGCGGCGGGCGCCGGGAGCGCCGCAGTAGCGGCGCGCCTGCCCGTCCCAGTGCCGGCACCGGAAGTCGAGGGCCGGCCGCCGGGTCACTGCGCGGCGGCCTCGGGCACGTCATGGCTGATGGTTCCGACGGGCTGCTGCTCGACGAGCTCGCCCTCGATGTACTCGCCGGGGGCGTCGAGTGCGTCAGGCGACGGATCGCGCCGCACGGTCCCGTCGTGCGCCACGGCACGCGCGAGCTCGGCCGACTTCGGCAGCAGCTTGAAGAGCCGTCGAACGGCGGTCTTACAGGCCATCGCGTCGTAGTCGCTCGCCCACGGGCCGAACTCCTTGGCCTTGCTGCGTCGCCGGATCGCCTCGACGTCTTCGACGCTGAGCACGACGAACGCCGAGCCGCCGTTCGCCAGCCGCGCGACGGCGTAATAGTGGGTGGCCTGCCCCCGCGGGCCCCGGCCGGGCACGTGCCGCAGCTTCGGGTCGAGGCCGTACTCGTACTCGAACTCGTCGCCCTCGTAGACGGGGCGCGCGTCGAGGCCGGAAGCGAGCGGGTGCTGCCAGAACAGGCGGATCATGCCCTGATAGCCGATGACGAGCTGTACCTCGTAGGCCCGCACCTTCTTGTTCCAGAAGGGCAGCAGGTACGCCTCGCCCGACACTCCGCCGGGCTCCAGGCCGAGCGCTGCGCAGGTCATCAACGCGCCGGCGAACGACTCCTGTGTGCACTCGGCCAGGTGCTCGACGCGCCGCAGCTCGGTAAGCGCGATCCGGGCTATCCGGTCGGCGCCGCCCATGTGGGCGGGCAGGGCGCGCTCGATCTGCGGGCGCATCGCCTCGACGAACTGGACGAGGGTGGCCGGCCGCTGGGGAGCCTGGGCGGCGGGCGTGTGGGTGTTGGCGCGCTGGGCGACGCGCTCGGCAAGGGTGGTGCTCATGCGGCGGTCTCCTGGTTCGGGACGACGAGGCGTCGGGCGCGGTAGGCCCGGACCTTGTCGGGGTGTTCAGCGGCGAGACGCGTCGTATCGAGCGCATCGACGCGGTACGTGTACTGCTGCGCGAGGTCCGGGTGCGCGGCGATGAATCGTTTCTGCGCGAGCGGCCCGTTTTGCCGGTAGCTGTAGGCGACCGAGCCCTGAACCTTGACGACCTCGGCCTCGCCGGCCGCAGCCTTCAGGCGGTTGTCGACCTCGCGCAGCTCGTCGACGGTCCGCTGCTCGCGCGCTTTCAGCTCGCGCCGGCGCTCCAGCAGCGGCAGAACCTCGGACGGGTCGGCCATGGCCACGGCGTCGGCCTGGACGTCGTAGAGATGGCCGAGCAGGTCCGCGGTTGCCTTGGACCCGTCGACCGCCGGCGGGGTGCCGTTGAGAACCCCCCGCCAGAAGCGGCCGACGAGCTCGACGAGGTGCTCGACGAGCTGCTCGTCGCGCTCGACACGGTGAATGATCAGCCTGTTCCCGCCGAGCAGGGCAGCAACGTACGCGTGCTGATAGCCCGTCACAGCCAAGTACCAGTGGGTCTGTAGCGCCGGCCCGTCCGGCACGCCGAGCAGCCACTCGTCGAGCTGGTACGCCGACCGGGTCTTGATCTCCAGCAGGCTGGAAGGGGTCGACTCCCCCCGCTCGATCACGGCGCGGTCGAGGTTGGCGAGCATCCACCGACGCTCGACGTGCGCGATCGTCCCCGGGCCCTCGACAACACCGAGGCCGGTACGCTCCGCGAACACCGAGGCGATCGTCGGCTCGTGCTGATGCCCCCAGAACGCGGCTTCGGCGAGCTCGGCCGACTGCGGGCGGTCGAGCGGGAGCTCGCCCCGCTTGTCGAGGTAAACCTCGTAGGCAGACGCGTACTTGCTCATCCCGAGCACCGCGGCGACGTCCGACCCCCCGACACCCTTGCGGCGGACGGCGAGCCACTGCTCGCGGTCGAGGCCGGCCGGGGCGACAACGACCCCAGTCGGTGTCACTGGTGCCCCCCAATGAATCGGGCGTAGACGCGGTATTCGGTGGCATCGCCGTCGGTGACCGTTCGGGCAACCGCCTCGAACGATCCGGCCGGCTCGTACGCGGTGAGTCGGGCCCTGCGGATCGCTTGTGCGGCGGACGCCGCGCGGGCGATGGATGTCGGTTTTTGTACAACTCCCCACACGCTTGGGTGTGCTCGCAGCTCGGCTGCGATGCGAGCGTGCTTCGTGTTGCGCTGCTTCGGCGGCGGACCAACAAACTCGACGGCGCTCATGCTCGTCCTCCTCGCGCCGCGGACTGCCGCTCGGTGGCACGCTCCGCTCGGGCTTGGTGGATGTGGGGGGCGAGGATGCGGCGGATCAAGTCGATCTGCTCGTCGGTCGCCCTCGTGTTCTGGCGAGGCTCAGGCAGCGTCTGCGTGGCGTTCACGGTCCCCCTCCGCTCTGTTGCAGAAATCGAACAGTCAAGGGCGCAAAGCGCATGAAAGCGCCCGTCCGGCTGTTGCAGATGTCGAACAGTCGCAACGCTAAGACTTGGGAAAGGGCACGTCAACGCACTTGTTGGCGGTGCCATGCAGACCGATGGCTGGTTAGATGAGAGTGTTCGAGTTTTGCAACAAGAGCGGAGTGAGAATGTGTCGGAAGCCGGCACCACCCCCTACGGCACCCCCTTCGGAGACCTGTTGCGTGCCGCGAAGCAGGAGACCGGACTCTCATACCGCAAGCTCGCCGAGCTCGCGGTCGATCCGACTACGGGGGTAAGGGTGGGTTACACCACTCTTCACCGAATTGCCCAAGATCAGTCGATACACCTCGAACCTGGAGTCGTCGGCGCGGTCGCCGCGGCGATCCAGAAGTCGGAAAGAGAGGTGCGCATAGCCGCAGCTCAGCAATACTGTGGCCTCATAGCTGACGACCCGTTCGGCGTGAGCACCCCAGAGGCAACCGTCGTTGTCGTGCACGCGCCCGGTACCGGCCGCAAGGACATGCCGAAGGTCGAGAACCTGCTCAGGAAGTGGGCGGCCGGAGAGCTGCCGCGGGAACTGACGGAAGACGATCAAACGTCGTCGTAGAGAGTGGTCACACTCGGTCGTAGAGGCGTGACCTGCGGTGTTGCGCAGAGTAAGGTGATGTGGGCCTTGACTAGGACATATGTTCGAGTCAAGGTCCCGTCATGCCACAAGGGGGGCAAACCTTGATCCGCGTCACCCGTACCCAACTCGATACCGGAGCCATCGCAGTCGTCCGCGCGACCGAGGACGGACTGAACATCGCCATGGACCGACGGCACATCACCACAACAGGTGCCGCCGGCCTCGAACAGGCCCTCAATGGACTTGCCCCCCATCCCGGACCCGAAGACTCCGGATCAGACGACGACGAGCAGCGCGACTGATCAACAACGCCGAGGGCCGCACGGCTTGTTGCCGTGCGGCCCTCTCATGCGTTGCGCGCCCTACGCGGCTGGCACCACCTGAAGCTTGCCCGGCACCTTCTTCGTGCGAAGGTGCACCTTCGGGATCACAGCTACGAACGTCTGCACCGCCGGCTCACGCTGCCGTCCCTGCGGCTTGAGACGGACCTCGATCAACGCCTCGGCGATCATTCGCCTCTGCGAGAGTTCAAGGTGCTTCCACGCCTCCCTGATCTCATCCACTGTCGCGCCCGCGAGATCCTTCACCGACGGCGGGATGGCCAAGGACTGAGCCCGCTTCTGCGCGTCCTCGATCCGCGGAAGCATGTCCGCCTCGACCGCGGCCAGACCCTGAGCTGACAACCGGCCGGCACCCGCTTCGGCGTAGAACTGGGCGAGCTGCTCCTGCAAGAGCTTCACCTCGGCCTTGGCCTCGTCCATCGCCTGAAGCACTTCCTTGTCGCCCCTCGCGTACGCCCTGGCGAAACTTGGGGACGCAAGCCACTCGAACAACCGGTCTTCGACGTACGGATCGACGATCGAAATCTGCGCGCTCGCGTGGTACCCCTTGACACCCTCGGGTCCGGGCGCCTGACATGAATACCGCGGCAACCCATGCTGCCGGTCCGAGCCCACCTCGATCTCGCAGATGTCACAGATCATGATCCCCGACAGCCAGTGAATCGCGCGCCCCGGACGCATGTTGAATGCCCGCTTCTCCTTACGCGCCTTGACCACGGTCACCGCCTGCACGTGCTCAGCTAGGGAGACGATCGCCGGCCACGCGTCCTCGTTGGTCACCTTGCCGTGGTGAGTACGTGAGCCGATGTATCGCACGTCCGTCGCATACGCCGTGATCGTCGCGGAGATCCAACGCGCCATGATGAGCGGCTCGTCACGCTCGTTGAAGTCCTGTGCGACGTCGACCGGCGTTTCGCCAGCGTCGAGGCGGTCGCGTGCTTCCTGCCGGAGGTCGACTGCATCCTCGATCCGGGCGAGCCACGACGGGTGAATCGTCTCGTTGTCGCGGAGGTCCGGCCGCCACTTTGACAACCGGGCAACCTGTCCCTTGGTCCAATACCGCGTGGGCGGCGTGACGCCCTCCGTGTTGAGCTTCCTTTCGAGGCTGGCCGACGCCCTGCCATCGCCGACGCCGAGGACTATCTCTCGGACGACCGGCGCCTCGTTCTCATCCTTAACCGTGCAGATGTAGAGCCCAGTGCGTTGGTCGTACACGCGGCGGTACCCGTAGGCGGCCTGAGCGTGCGGAATCCCATTGATGGCGTTCGCCCGCAGCGTCCGCATGAGGTTGTCGCGCAGCTCGTCGACCTCACGCTCGCCAAGCAGCGCGTCCAAGCCTGTGCGGAACTTGTCGTCCTTGTTCGACAGGTCGTAGACCTTGCCGCCGTAGCACCAGAGCACGCCGTTCCGAATGCAGGCATCACGCAGCCGTGCGTAGACCGCGAGATCGCGCTGCAACCGGGTCGACGCCCACGCGATCACGATGTCGAGCCGGCCCGCCTCGATCCACTCGATCATCCGCTCGAAGTCTTCGCGCTCCCGGGTGCGGTAGCTCGACGCGGATCGATCGTCGTCAATGAACTCTTCGACGACGGTTGTCCCGAGGTCATCAGAGGTCGCGTGCCCGATGTCGAGCTGCTCTTTGACCGACCGGCCCTTGCTCTTCTTGTTGCCCTGGTACGCGCTCTTCCGCGCGTACAGCCCTGCACGCAGCCCAACGAGGCTTTCGCGCAGGTTACGGACCCCCGAAAGGTTCATACGGTCCCCTCCTTCGAACGACCGTACGAAACCCGAGGGCGTACGGTCTAGCGAATAGGAACCAACGTGGCGACGAACGAGCCCATCCGGTTGATCAGGGTGGACGTCCACAGCCACCAGAACTCCCGTGGCAACCCCGAGACGCTCTTCCGAGCGGCCCTTCCTATGCCGGCGATGGACATGCTGCAGCCCCCGTGTGTAAGTGCCGAATCGCAGATTCGCAACTTACCCGGGTGATCTTGTGCATGCCAATGAATTGACGGTTGCCGTCAAACGTCCGGGGCGCGAGCCGCTCGGGCGGTCGATTACGCTCATGGGCATGGCCGACGCACCGTACAAGCTGATCCTCCTCCGCCACGGCGAGAGCGAGTGGAACGCGAAGAACCTGTTCACCGGCTGGGTGGACGTCAACCTCAACGAGAAGGGCGAGAAGGAGGCGGTCCGGGGCGGTGAGCTCCTCAAGGACGCCGGCCTGCTCCCGGACGTGGTCCACACGTCCCTCCAGAAGCGCGCCATCCGCACCGCGCAGCTCGCGCTGGAGGCCGCCGACCGCCACTGGATCCCCGTCCACCGCTCCTGGCGGCTGAACGAGCGCCACTACGGCGCCCTCCAGGGCAAGGACAAGGCCCAGACCCTGGCCGAGTTCGGCGAGGAGCAGTTCATGCTCTGGCGCCGCTCCTACGACACCCCGCCGCCGGCGCTTGAGGACGGCACCGAGTTCTCGCAGAGCGACGACCCGCGCTACGCCTCGATCCCCAGCGAGCTGCGCCCGCGCACCGAGTGCCTCAAGGACGTCGTCGTCCGCATGCTGCCGTACTGGTACGACGGCATCGTCCCGGACCTGCTGGCCGGCCGCACGGTCCTGGTCGCCGCGCACGGCAACTCCCTGCGCGCCCTGGTCAAGCACCTCGACGGCATCTCCGACGCCGACATCGCGGGCCTGAACATCCCCACCGGCATCCCGCTCGCCTACGAGCTCGACGCCGACTTCCGCCCGGTCGTCCCCGGCGGCACGTACCTCGACCCGGAGGCCGCCAAGGCCGCCATCGAGGCCGTGAAGAACCAGGGCAAGAAGAAGTAGCACCCGCCCGCGCGCGCGTGCGCACGAAGAAAGGGCCCCCGTCCTGCCGGACGGGGGCCCTTTCCGTGAGTGTGAGTGACGTGCCTGATGTCAGCTGCAGCTGCCGCCGCACTGGCAGGAGCCGCCGTTCTGGCAGCCGCACGAGCATCCGGGACCACACTGACAGCCGCTCATTCGGTCTCCTCCTCGAAGGGATGTCTGCCTTCACCCAGTGAAGGACCGCCCGAAGCGGCCGTCAATGCCCCTGACGCACGCATGTACGGGCGCACGGGGCGCACGGAAGCATTCGGGGCGGGGCGGCGTGGCCGGAAAGCGCTACGGAGCCTCCGTCGCGCCGCCCTGTCGCGCCTCCGACTGGTTCAGCTCGTCCGCGTGCTCACCCGTGACCAGGTAGACCACGCGCTTGGCCACCGAGACCGCGTGATCGGCGAAGCGCTCGTAGTACCGGCCCAGCAGCGTCACGTCGACGGCCGTCTCGATGCCGTGCTGCCAGCGGTCGTCCATCAGGTGCTGGAACAGCGCCCGGTGCAGCAGGTCCATCGCGTCGTCGTCGTGCTCCAGCTGCATCGCCAGGTCCACGTCCTTGGTGATGATCACCTCGGCGGCCTTCGCCATCAGACGCTGCGCCAGCTGGCCCATCTCCAGGATCGTGGCGTGCAGGTCCCGCGGCACCGCCGTCTCCGGGAAACGCAGCCGGGCCAGCTTGGCCACGTGCTGGGCGAGGTCGCCCGAGCGCTCCAGGTCCGCGCTCATGCGCAGCGACGTCACGACGATCCGCAGGTCGGTGGCGACCGGCTGCTGCCGGGCCAGCAGGGCGATGGCCCGCGCCTCCAGGTCCCGCTGGAGGTCGTCGACCTTGCTGTCCGCCGCGATCACGGACTCCGCCAGTTTCAGGTCCGCGTCCAGGATCGCCGTGGTGGCGCGCCCGATCGCGGAGCCCACGAGCCGGGCCATCTCGACGAGGCCCTCGCCGATGGAATCCAGCTCCTCGTGGTACGCGTCCCGCATTGCCTGACCTTCTCTCGCCTTGGGTACTACCGGTGGCCGGGGGGTCTCCGCCCGCCCACACTGCCACGTTGCGGCCGGAACGCGACGGCCGTCGGCCGCCGGAGTGAACCACCCCCGACGCCAAGGTGAACTCTCGGCAACGTGTGTTCGAGACGGCCCCCATTTGGCTGTGGCCCTGTCGGTGCACCCGCATAACCTGGACTCATGAACGTGGACGCGGCCGTCGCCGCAGCTGCAGCGATCGCCGGAGTGTGCACCGGCGTGATCGCCATGCTGGCGTTCCGCTGGAGCGAGCGCGACCAGGCCCGGCCCACGCGCAGCTCCCTGCACACCGACGCGGTCCTGCCGCCCGGCGTCGACACCGTCCTGTCCGTGCTGCGCTCCTCCGCCGTCGTGCTCGACGAGGCCGACGCCGTCGTCAAGGCCAGCTCCGCCGCGTACGCCCTCGGGCTGGTGCGGGGCGGCAAGCTCGCCGTCGAGCCGATGCTGCAGATGGCCCGCGACACCCGCCGCGACGGCGAGATACGGCAGGTCGAGCTCGACCTGCCGCGGCGCGGCACCGGCCGCGGCGACGCCCTCGCGGTCTCGGCCCGGGTCGCCCCGCTGGGCTCCCGGCTGGTGCTGCTGCTGGTGGAGGACCTCACCGAGGCCCGCCGCATCGAGGCCGTCCGCCGCGACTTCGTCGCCAACGTCAGTCACGAGCTCAAGACGCCGGTCGGCGCCCTGTCCCTGCTCTCCGAGGCCGTCATGGACGCCTCGGACGACCCCGAGGCGGTCACCCGCTTCGCCGGCCGGATGCAGGTCGAGGCCACCCGGCTGACCAACCTCGTCCAGGAGCTCATCGACCTCTCCCGGGTGCAGAACGACGACCCGCTGGAGGACGCCGAGCCGGTCCGGGTGGACGAGCTCGTCGCCGAGGCCGTCGACCGCTGCCGCCACCAGGCCGGCACCAAGCAGATCACCATGGCCGCCGGCGGCACCACCCGGCGCCTGCCCGACGGAAGCACCGTCGACCTGCGCGTCTGGGGCAACCGGGGCCAGCTCGCGGCCGCCCTCGGCAACCTCGTCGAGAACGCGGTCAACTACAGCCCCGCCCGTACGCGCGTCGGCATCGCGGCCCGCCGCGTCTCCGCGCCCGGCGGCGACCTGATCGAGATCGCCGTCACCGACCAGGGCATCGGCATCTCCGAGAAGGACCGCGAGCGCGTCTTCGAGCGCTTCTACCGCGTCGACCCGGCCCGCTCCCGGGCCACCGGCGGCACGGGCCTCGGCCTGTCCATCGTCAAGCACGTCGTCGCCTCCCATGGCGGCGAGGTCAGCGTCTGGAGCGCCGAGGGCCAGGGCTCGACGTTCACGCTGCGCCTGCCCGAGGCCGGCGTCGTGCGCGACCGCGACCGGGACGCCCGCGACCACAACCACCCGCTGCTCGGGCCGGACGAGGCCGGCGACGCGGAGGACGAGGCGTTCGGCGACGACCCGCCCGCCCGCCCGGCCCGCCCCGCCCGGCAGGCCCTCCCCTGACGCCCGCCGGCCCGATGCCTGCCGATCCGATGCCCGCCGACCCGGCGCCCGCCGACCCGGCGCCCGCCGCCCGGACGCTCGTCGCCGTGGACGAGACCGCCGCCACCCCTGTCCCCACCGCGTGTACCCAAGAGACCCGACCGGAGGTCATCCCGTGACCCGAGTGCTCGTCGTCGAGGACGAAGAATCCTTCAGCGACGCGTTGTCCTACATGCTCCGCAAGGAAGGCTTCGAGGTCGCCATCGCGACCACCGGGCCGGACGGGCTGGACGAGTTCGAACGCAACGGCGCCGACCTGGTCCTGCTGGACCTGATGCTGCCGGGCCTGCCCGGCACGGAGGTCTGCCGGCAGCTGCGCGGGCGCTCCAACGTTCCCGTGATCATGGTGACCGCCAAGGACAGCGAGATCGACAAGGTCGTCGGGCTGGAGATAGGGGCCGACGACTACGTCACCAAGCCCTTCTCCTCCCGCGAGCTCGTGGCCCGCATCCGGGCCGTCCTGCGCCGCCGCGGCGAGCCGGAGGAGGTCGCCCCGGCCGCGCTGGAGGCCGGCCCGGTCCGCATGGACGTCGACCGGCACGTCGTCACCGTCTCCGGCGCCAAGGTGGACCTGCCGCTGAAGGAGTTCGACCTCCTGGAGATGCTGCTGCGCAACGCGGGGCGCGTCCTCACCCGTATGCAGCTGATCGACCGCGTCTGGGGTGCGGACTACGTCGGCGACACGAAGACGCTGGACGTCCACGTCAAGCGCCTGCGCGCCAAGATCGAGCCGGACCCGGGCGCGCCGCGGTACCTGGTGACGGTGCGGGGGCTGGGCTACAAGTTCGAGCCGTAGGCCGGCGACGAACGACGGCGCTGCCCGTCGCCATGACGGGCGGAGTCCGGCGCAGCGGCCCGAAGCCCGGGAGGCCCGCCGGGGCCGTGCGGTGCGAGGGGTGCGTCGGGAGAGGTGTTCGAGCCGGACCCGGGCGCGCCGCGGTATCTGGTGACGGTGCGGGGGCTGGGCTACAAGTTCGAGCCGTAGGCCGGCGACGCACGACGGCACGGGCCCTGGGGTCCGTCGGCGTGGTGTGCGAAGGGGCCCGGAAGCTTCGGCTTCCGGGCCCCTTCGCGTGTGCTCAGTGGCCCGCGTGCTGCTGCTGGCCGCCCTGCGTGGACGGCTGGCCCGCACCCGGGGTGGGGGCGCCGGCCTGGCCCGTGGCGTTCTGCGCGCCCGGCTGGCCCGGCTGCTGGCCCTCGGGAGCGCCGGAGGGGGCCGAGGAGGGGCCGGTGCCCGGCTTGCCGGGCTTGGCGCCGCCCGGCTTGCCCTGCGCCGGCATCTCTTCCGGGCCCCACTCCTTGAAGTAGCTCGTCGCGGGCACGACGAAGGCGGAGATCTTCACCTCGCCGGTGGAGCTGAGGTCGAAGACCAGCGGCTGGGACTCGCCGTCCTTGAGGGCCTCGCGGCCGTTGGGCAGCACCGCGGAGGCGTTGTCCTTGCCGCCCAGCAGCACGGAGCCGCCGGCCGGCACGACGATGTCGCCGGACTTGCCCTTGGCCGGCGTGAGCTTCACGGTGACGTTCTTGCCCGGAAGCTTGACCGAGCGGAGCGTCTGGTCCTTGCGGCCGTTGTTGAAGATCTGTCCGGTGATCACCGCGGGGCCGGTCGCGTCCTGCTTCGGCTGCGTGATGACGTTGACGTTCTGCAGCTTGACGTCGCCGACCGAGGTGGCGGCGTTGTCCGGCTTGACCTCCAGCGTCTGCGCGCTGTTGCCCGCCGCGCAGGCGGTGAGCGAGGCGATCGAGAGCACGAGGGCGGAAGCGGCGAGAGCGCCGCGTCGAAGGCTGCTGCTCACGGCGGCGGCATCTCCTTGGACGAGGTACGAGGTACCCCGGGGGCGGGGTACGTACGAGATAAGGGTCTGTGTCAGCGGGCTTAGGTTACCGAGCCGTCGTGCGGCCGCCGCACCCGACCCGCCCCCATGGTCAACTCACGCCTCCGACGGCCGTGCGGCCGGATATTCCCCACCCGCCGCCGGAGGAACCGACGGGGAAGCAACGCGAACGCCCGCGAGGCCGCCGTGGCGGATTATCCGTTTCGAATGCGGAGGGGCGTGCGGAAGTAGTGGGGAAGGAGTTCCGGAATTGATCAAGTTCGACTTGATCAATTCCGGATTACCCACCCGGAAGCGCGGCGGACCCCGAACGGAGTACCGGAAGTCGTCCGACCGGACCCCGGCAAAACGGGACGTTCGGCCGCTCGCGGGGCCTGTCCGACACGTGTAACGTGGGCGTTTCGCCTTGCCCGGACAACCGCTCCCACCTGCGAATACCCGCTTCCGGAAGGCTCCCGCAGCACGTTCCGGTTGCTGTTGTCAAGCCCCGAGATATGCCCTGACCTGCGGAAACGCCATTCAGAACAGGCTCTGCCCGTGTTAGACTGGATAGCCACGGAAGGGGTACCTGTCACATGACGTTCAAGGTTGGCGACACCGTGGTCTATCCCCATCACGGGGCCGCGCTGATCGAGGCCATCGAAACTCGCCAGATCAAAGGCGTGGACAAGACCTACTTGGTGCTGAAGGTCGCCCAGGGTGACCTGACGGTTCGGGTGCCGGCGGACAATGCGGAGTTCGTCGGTGTTCGCGATGTGGTCGGCCAGGACGGGCTGGACCGGGTCTTCGAGGTGCTCCGCGCACCCTATGCCGAGGAGCCGACGAACTGGTCCCGTCGCTACAAGGCAAATCTCGAGAAGCTCGCGTCCGGTGACGTGATCAAGGTCGCCGAGGTCGTTCGCGACCTGTGGCGGCGCGAGCGTGAGCGCGGTCTCTCCGCAGGTGAGAAGCGCATGCTCGCCAAGGCGCGGCAGATCCTGGTGAGCGAGCTCGCCCTCGCGGAGAACACCAACGAGGACAAGGCCGAGGCCCTGCTCGACGAGGTTCTCGCGTCCTGACGCACAGGCGCCGGCCGTTCAGCCGCTGACCGGACGTCTCCGGACGACTGGACGCTGGACACCACCGGACGTAAAGACCGGACGTAAAGAAGTGCCGCGGTGCCCGCGGGGTGACGAACGAGTCATCCGCCGGGCGCTGCGGCATCTCTGCTCCAACGTCCGTATCGCCGTACTTGGCGTGCCGGGCCCGGGCAGCCGTCCCGGCCAGTCGTCACGGAAGGGGCTGGTCGGGGCATCGTGCCCGGCACGCTGAGGCCATACCCAATTCGGCCGAGGAAGCAAACCTGAACGCGAACGCAATGTCCGATCGAGACACCGCAAACGCCTCCGCAGCCCCTGCCCGCACCGCCGTCGTCATCCCGGCGGCCGGCCGGGGCGTACGGCTCGGGCCGGGCGCCCCCAAGGCTTTGCGCACCCTCAACGGCACGCCCATGCTCGTCCACGCGGTCCGCGCCATGACGGCCTCCCGCGCCGTCTCGCTCGTCGTCGTGGTGGCCCCGGCCGACGGCGCCGCGGAGGTCAGGAACCTCCTCGACGCCCACCCGCTCGCCGACCACGACAGCACCCGCACCGAGGTGGTCGTCGTCCCCGGCGGCGAGACGCGCCAGGAGTCCGTGCGCCTGGGCCTCGCGGCCCTCCCCGACGACGTCACCGCCGTCCTCGTCCACGACGCGGCCCGCCCGCTGGTGCCCGTCGACACGGTCGACGCCGTCGCAGCGGCCGTCCGCGAGGGCGCTCCCGCCGTCGTGCCGGCGCTGCCGCTGGCGGACACCGTCAAGCAGGTCGAGCCGCGCACCGGCGAGCACGCCGGCGAACCGGAGCCCGTCGTCGCCACGCCCGAGCGCGCCCTGCTGCGCGCCGTCCAGACCCCGCAGGGCTTCGACCGCACCACGCTCGTCGAGGCCCACGAGAAGGTCGCCCTGGAGGGCGAGGGCGCCACGGACGACGCCGGCATGGTCGAGCGGCTCGGCGTCCGCGTCGTGGTCGTCCCCGGCCACGAGGAGGCGTTCAAGGTGACCCGGCCGCTGGACCTGGTCCTGGCCGAGGCCGTACTCGCCCGGAGGAGGGCCAACGATGGCTTCTGAGCCGCCCCGCTCCCCGCGCCCGGTGCTGCCGCTCGTCGGCATCGGCACCGACGTCCACGCCTTCGAGGAGGGCCGTGAGCTGTGGTGCGCCGGCCTGCTGTGGGAGGGCGCGAGCCACGGCCTCGCCGGCCACTCCGACGGCGACGTCGCCGCGCACGCCGCCTGTGACGCCCTCTTCTCGGCGGCCGGCGTCGGCGACCTCGGCGCGCACTTCGGCACCGACCGGCCCGAGTGGTCCGGCGCCGCCGGCGTCACCCTCCTGGCCGAAGCGGCCCGGATCGTCCGCGCGGCGGGCTTCGAGATCGGCAACGTCGCCATCCAGGTGATCGGTGTCCGCCCGAAGATCGGCAAGCGTCGCGAGGAGGCCCAGAAGGCCCTCTCCGCCGCCGTCGGAGCCCCCGTGTCGGTCTCCGGCACCACGACGGACGGACTCGGCCTCACCGGCCGGGCCGAGGGCCTCGCGGCCGTCGCCACGGCCCTGGTGTACCCCTTGTCCGGGGCGTAGGCGGCGTACGGTGCGAGGGGGGCGCGCCGTGCCAGCCGAGGGAAGGACCGACAGTGCCGACAGAGCTGTCCGAGGACCTGAAGAAGTACATCGACGACAACCCCGTCTTCGCCACCGTGGCGACCGTCCAGCCCGACGGCAGCCCCCAGCTGTCCGTCACCTGGATCAAGCGTGACGGCGGGGACCTGCTGATCTCCACGACGGTGGGGCGGCGCAAGGAGAAGAACCTGCGCCGCGATCCCCGGGTGACCGTCATGATCAACCCGCCGAACGCGCCCTACACCTACGCCGAGGTCCGGGGCACGGCCGAGATCACGTTCGAGGGCGGCAACGAGCTGATCGACGAGCTGGCGCGGAAGTACACCGGCAAGGACTACGCCGACTTCAACCCCGCCGCCGGTGAGGACGCCGAGCGCGTCGTCGTGCGCATCGCGCCGCGGAAGGTCGTCGGCTCGCTCTAGGCCGGATCCGCTCCAGGCCCGGATCCGGGCGCCCGCGTCAGGCGCCGTCCGCCTTGGTGGCGGCGCCCACGCGGTCCGGCTCGGCCTGGTCGTACAGGCGCGGTTCCTTCAGCAGCGGCAGGCTGTCGCGCAGCGCGGCGGGCGTCCGGCCGCGGCCCCCGTCGGGCACCACGGACTCGCGGCGCATCTCCTCGATGCCCTTGCGCAGCGCCGTGCGCAGCCGCTTGCCGAGCGGCTGCTCGACGCAGCGGTGCATGAGCCAGGCGGCGCCCAGCATCACGACCATGAGGGCGCCGACGAGCAGGGGCGCCGGGACGCGGTCGCGCAGCCCGTAGATGATCGTCATCCCGATGTACTGGTGCAGCAGGTACAGGGGGTACGTCAGCGCGCCCGCCGTGGCCAGCCAGCGCCACTGCACCCGGTTGAAGGCGCCGTTGGCGATCAGGGCCATCAGCACGAAGGCCACGACGACGATCAGAGTGGCGGGCCAGCTGGGCACCACGCCGTCGGCGTTGTCCGCGACCCGCTTGGGGATGCCGTGCAGGGCGAGCAGCAGCGACATGCCCACGATGCCCCACAGCAGCGCCGTGGGTTTGAAACGGTGCATCAGATAGAAGGCGATGCCGGCGACGAAGTAGGGCGAGAACAGCGGCATCGCCCAGATGTCGAGCAGTTTGATGTGGGCGGAGGGCGCGATGACCGCCGCCGTCGTCCACAGGCCGCAGAAGAGCACGCACTTGCGGTACGTCACGCCGGTCGCCACGACGATCGCGAAGAGCACGTAGAACTTGAGCTCGGCGAACAGCGTCCAGTAGACGCCGTCGACGTCCCACACGCCCATGCCCTGCTGGAGCATGGTGAGGTTGGTGAGGACGACGTCCCAGTTCTTGACGCTGCGGACCTGCGGCCACAGGGCCACGACGCCGGCGGTCAGCAGGACCGCGACCCAGTAGGCGGGGTAGATCCGGCAGGCGCGCGAGACCACGAAGTCGCCCAGCCTCCGGCCCCAGGTGCTCATGCAGATGACGAAGCCGCTGATGAGGAAGAAGACCTCGACGCCGGTCCACCCGTAGCGGGTGACGGTCTCCAGGTGGGGGAAGACGTCACGGGCCGGCCGGCCCCAGCCGCCGCGCAGGGCGGTGTAGTGGAAGGCCACGACCATCAGCGCGGCGAGAAGGCGGAGCCCGTCCAGGACGTACAGTCTGGGAGCGGGGACCGACTGCTGTCGGACGGCTGTCCGGCCGCCATCGAGTTGACCTCGTCTGGCGAAACGCATGTCGTCCTCTCCCGTTGACTGATCGGCTCATCCTACGCGGGGCCGCCGCGCTGGCATGCTGACACAGAATGCTTCCGCGCGGGCACGTGACGGTCGTCTCCTTCCGCCTTCCCTTCCCGCCCGGCTACCCGGTCCGTACCTCTCTTTCGGCCGTCCGGGCCCGTGCCGTCGCCCGTTGGAGGCCGCGGCCGAGCCGGCGGGCGAGCGGGCGCTCGACCAGACGGTGCACCAGCCAGGCGGTCAGCAGCATCGCCGCCACCAGCACGGCCACCAGGACGAGGGGTGGCAGCCAACCGTCGGCCTTGTGGATGACGGCCCAGCCGATGCGCTCGTGGATCAGGTAGAGCGGATAGGTCAGGGCCCCGGCCGTGGAGAGCCACCGCCAGTCCACCCGGCGCGTCCGGCCCAGGGCGACGGCCGCCAGGAGGAGGAAGAACAGGGCCAGCAGCAGCGGCGTCGGCCAGTGCGGCACGTGGTGGCCCATGTAGCGCTCCGCCCGGACGTGGGTGCGCACCAGCTCGTGCTGACCGAGGACGAGGCAGCCGCCGGTGATCAGCCACAGCACCGGGTCGGGGCGGAATCGGTGCATCAGGTAGAAGGCGATGCCCGCGATGAAGTACCAGCACTCGTGCGGCATCAGCACCACCGCGAGCGCCCGGTCGCCGGACGCCTCGGCGAGGACCGCGGCGAACCCCCAGGCCGCGCAGAAGGCCACCGCCCGCCGGTAGGTCAGTCCTTTGCGGACGACCAGCGCGAACAGGAGGTAGAAGCGCATCTCGACCCAGAGGGTCCAGTAGACCCCGTCGACCGGATCCACTCCCAGGGGGTCCTGGAGCATCGTGAGGTTGACGACGACGGTGCGCAGGGCCGGTACGGCGTTCACCGGCGAGGGCCAGAGGGAGACGACGAGCGAGACCGCGAGGACGGCGAACCAGTAGGCGGGGTAGAGCCGGGTCACGCGCGAGAGGGCGAAGTCGCCGACGCTTCTGCCCCAGGAGCTCATGCAGATGACGAAGCCGCTGATCAGGAAGAACAGCTGGACGCCGAGCCAGCCGTAGGAGGCGGGCACGTGCGCCAGCGGGAAGAGCTCGGCCGTGGGCCGCGGCCAGGCGCCGCTGTCGAAGGCGAGGTAGTGGTAGGCGACCACCATCAGGGCCGCGCACAGCCGGAGGCCGTCCAGCGCCGCGAGCCTGCCGCTCCGGCCGGCAGCCCCGGCCCGGGGCGGTGCCGGTGCCGGCTCCGGGCGCTGCCCGGGGGGTTCCTGCTGTACCGGCAGGGTGGAGTGCAACGCCCCTCCTGGGTCCGCGGCGTCTCTCGGTGCCGGGGAAGCTATCAGAAGCGATCGTATATTTGGTGCATAAAGCTGATAACGGGCAAAGCGTGCCGTCGGGGCGTGGCCGGAACGCGCGCAAGGAGGACCGCCGGCCGTCTTGTGCTGCGGCGGAAGCCCGGCCTTTGCCCTGGGCACCCCCCGGGGCCCACTACCCTGGTGCCGTGACCATTCGCCTGTACGACACCAGCGCCCGGCAGATCCGCGACTTCTCCCCGATCGTTCCGGGCTGCGTCTCGATCTACCTGTGTGGCGCGACCGTGCAGGCCGCCCCGCACATCGGCCACATCCGCTCCGGCCTCAACTTCGACATCATGCGCCGCTGGTTCACCTACCGCGGCTATGACGTGACGTTCGTCCGCAACGTCACCGACATCGATGACAAGATCATTGCGAAGGCCGCGGAGCAGGGCCGCCCCTGGTGGTCGATCGGCTACGAGAACGAGTGCGCCTTCAACGCGGCCTACGACGCCCTCGGCTGCCTGCGGCCGACCGTCGAGCCGCGGGCGACAGGGCACGTGCCCGAGATGATCGAGATGATGCGCGGCCTGATCGAGCGGGGCCACGCCTATGCCGCCGACGGCAACGTCTACTTCGACGTGCGGTCCTTCCCGGGCTACCTGAGCCTGTCGAACCAGGAGCTGGACAACCTCCTGCAGCCCTCCGGCGAGGGCGAGACCGGCAAGCGCGACCCGCGGGACTTCGCCATGTGGAAGGCCGCGAAGGAGGGCGAGCCCTCCTGGGAGACCCCCTGGGGCCGCGGCCGCCCGGGCTGGCACCTGGAGTGCTCGGCGATGGCCCACAAGTACTTGGGCGAGTCCTTCGACATCCACGGCGGCGGCATCGACCTGATCTTCCCGCACCACGAGAACGAGATCGCGCAGGCGAAGGCGTTCGGCGACGACTTCGCCGCGTACTGGGCCCACAACGCGTGGGTGACGATGAGCGGCGAGAAGATGTCGAAGTCGCTCGGCAACTCCGTGCTGGTCTCCGAGATGGTCAAGCACTGGCGCCCCATCGTCCTGCGCTACTACCTGGGCACCCCGCACTACCGGTCGATGATCGAGTACAGCGAGGAGGCCCTGCGGGAGGCGGAGTCCGCGTTCGCGCGGATCGAGGGCTTCATGCAGCGGGTGGTCGAGAAGGCCGGCCCGGTGGAGCCCGCGGCGGAGGTGCCGCCGGCGTTCGCCGAGGCCATGGACGACGACCTCGGCGTCCCGCAGGCGCTGGCGATCGTGCACACCACGGTCCGCCAGGGGAACTCCGCGCTGACGGCCGACGACAAGGAGAGCGCCGTCGCCCGGCTGGCGGAGGTGCGGGCGATGCTCGGCGTGCTGGGTCTGGACCCGCTGGCCGAGCAGTGGACGGGTGCCGCCGACGGCCGTGGCGAAGATCTGCACGGCGTGGTGGATTCGCTGGTCAGGCTGGTGCTGGAGCAGCGTGAGGCCGCCCGCGGCCGCAAGGACTACGCCACCGCCGACGCCATCCGTGACCAGCTGCAGCACTCCGGTCTCGCCATCGAGGACACCCCGTCCGGCCCCCGCTGGTCCCTGTCCTGAGGGACACTTTTCGTACGTACGTTTACTGAGCCGCACCGCATGCGGTTCTGAGCAGTAAAGAGATAGGTGACCCCATGGCCGGCAACAGCCAGCGCAGGAACCGCCGCACGTCCAACAAGAAGGGCGCGACGGTCGGCAGCGGCGGCCAGCGGCGCCGGGGCCTGGAGGGCAAGGGCCCGACCCCGCCCGCGAGCATGCGCAAGGGACACAAGAAGAACCGTGTCGCCGCAGCTCAGGCCAAGCACGCGGCCCGCCGCCCCGCCCCGCGCCGCGGCGGCCCCAAGGGCGCCAACGAGCTCGTCGTCGGCCGCAACTCGGTCGTCGAGGCGCTGCGCGAGGGCGTGCCCGCGAACACGCTCTACGTCCAGCAGTTCGTGGACAGCGACGAGCGCGTGCGCGAGGCCATCCAGCTCGCCACGGAAAAGGGCCTCAACCTCATGGAGGCCCCCCGCCCGGAGCTGGACCGGATGACGAACGGCCTCAACCACCAGGGCCTGGTCCTGTCGGTGCCGCCGTACGACTACGCCCATCCCGAGGACCTCACCGCGGCCGCCGCCGACAACGGCGAGGACCCGCTGATCGTCGCCCTCGACGGCATCACCGACCCACGCAACCTCGGCGCCGTCGTCCGTTCCGTGTCCGCCTTCGGCGGCCACGGCGTGGTCGTCCCCGAGCGCCGCGCGGCCGGCATGACCGCCAGCGCCTGGAAGACCTCGGCCGGCACCGCCGCCCGCACGCCCGTGGCCCGCGCCACCAACATGACGCGGATGCTGGAGGCGTACCAGAAGGAGGGGCTGATGGTCGTCGGCCTCGCGGCGGACGGCGACGTCGAGCTGCACGAGCTGGACGCCCTCGAAGGCCCGGTCGTCATCGTCGTCGGCAGCGAGGGCAAGGGCCTGTCCCGCCTCGTCGGCGAGACCTGCGACTTCCGGGTGCGCATCCCCATGCCGGGCGGCGCCGAGTCGCTCAACGCCGGCGTCGCCGCCGGTGTCGTGCTCTACGAGGCGGCGCGCCGCCGCGCCTGACGCGCAACGCCTGCCTCCGGCGGCCCGGGACGAGACCGTCCCCGGCCGCCGGACGCGTTCTTGATGATCTTGACGGGTCTCGGACACATTCGAACCGGTCAAGGCAGTGTCCTAACCTCCGGTCACTCGGTTAGATGAGTGTGGACACCAGAACACCCCGCACACCTACGGGGGGAAGCTCTTCGGGTTACGACGACCAGCCCGCGCTGAGTACGGTGAAGGTCCCGTCCGACCCCGCGCAGGTCATCGTCAACCACCTGAGCTTCCGGGTGCAGCTCGCCCGGCCCCCACGCGCCGTCCGGCAATTCGCCGGGGGAGTGGACACGGCGCGGATCCCCACCGTCAAGAGCGGCACGGCCAAGCGCCGCGCCCCCGTGGTGTGGAGCGGGCGGACCGGGCCCGGTGACTCGGCCTCCACCCAACTCCTGCAGGCCGTCAGGGACTCGGGCGCCGGCCATCCGGCCGCCGGGGACGCCGGCGCCACCCAGGTGCTGCCCCGCATCGGCGTCGACGACGGTCCCCCGACCACCGTCATCGGCCCCCGCGAGGCCGCCGACGGCCCCGGCACCCCGCTCCTCCACGGCGTGCGCCCCACCAGGAGCGCGTACGACGAAGAGGAGTACGACCAGCCCGAGTTCGACGACCACGAGCACGACGAGGACGACGAGCTCGAACAGGGCCGCGCCGACTCCGTCCGCCACGCCTACTACCCCGGGCGCCGGATGAACCTCGGCGTCGTCCTCCTCCCGCTGCGCATCTTCCTCGGCCTGATCTCCGTCTACGCGGGCATGGGCAAGCTCTGCGACCCCGTCTACTTCGACGGCGGCAAGCGCGGCTCCATGGTCGCCTGGCTCACCCGGCTCCACCCCTGGCCCGTCGCCTCCCCCCTGCGCGACCTCGCCCTCAGCCACCCCGTCGGGGCCGGCCTCACCGTCGCCTTCCTCCAGGTCGTCGTCGGCGTCCTCACCATCTTCGGTCTCTGGCAGCGGCTCGCCGCCGCCATCGGCGCCCTGCTCTCCGTCGTCCTCCTCGTCACCGTCAGCTGGCAGCACGCCCCCGCCTACGACGCGCCCGACATCATCTACCTCGCCGCCTGGAGCCCCCTGGTCATCGCCGGGGCGCCCTTCTACTCCATCGACGGCCGGCTGGCCGGCGAGGCGTGGCGACGGCTCGGCCCCCGTGCCGCCCTGTGGGACCTGCGCCGCCGCGTGCTGCGCCGCGGCACGGTCATGGCGACGGTCCTCATCGGCATCTCCCTGCTGACCGGCTCCATGCTCGGCGGCGCCGTCCGCTCCTCCCGGGTCGCCGAGGCCCCCGGCACGCCGCCCCCGCCCTCCAACAGCCTGCAGGGCTCGCCGCTCCCGCAGCGGCCCTCCTCGTCCTCCCCGCGCGGCTCGCACGGCCCGGCGACGGCCGGCAGCCCGAAGCCCAGCGCCTCCAACCGGACGGCGCCCACCCCGGCGGCCACGCCGACCGCGCCCGGAGCGGCCCGTACGCCCGCCGGTTCGGCCGGCACCGCCGGACAGCCGGGCGGCAGCACGGGCAGCGTCCGGCCGGCCCCGCAGACCCCCCGCCAGGCCCCGGCGCCGGCCGCGCCGCCGCACAGCTCCTCGGGCTCCACGACGGGCAGCTCCACCGGCGGCAGCTCGGGCGGCAGCACGGGCGGCTCGTCCGGCGGCTCGGGCTCCGGCGGCTCGCGCGGCGGAGGCGCCCTGGGCGGCCTCCTGGGCTGACCCCGCGCAGCACGGCGGAACGGCCCCGCACCTCTCCGAGGAGGTGCGGGGCCGTTCCGCTGCGCCTGTCCGCCGTTCTAGCGGGCCAGCTCCTTCGCGGCCTCGGTCAGGTCCTTCGCCGTGTCGATGGCCCGCCAGTAGGCCCCCTGCGGCAACGGGAAGCCCGCCAGACGCCGCTCACGCGCCAGGCGCGGGAACGTGGTCCGCTCGTGGTCGCCGCGCTCGGGCAGCAGGTCCGTGAAGCCGGCGGAGAAGACGTACACACCGGCGTTGATCAGATACGGCGAGGGCGGCGACTCGATGAAGTCCAGGACGTGCCCGAACTCGTCGGTCTCCACCGCGCCCCACGGGATGCGCGGCCGGGCCAGCGCCAGGGTGGCCACCGCGTCCCGCTCGTGGTGGAAGGCGGCCATCTCGCGCAGCGAGAAACGGGTCCAGATGTCGCCGTTCGTCGCGTACCAGGGCTCGTCGGGGCGGGGCAGGGAGGCCGCCGCGTGCTTCAGGCCGCCGCCGCGCCCGAGCGGCTCCTTCTCGACCACGGTGGTCACCCGGAGCGGCAGATCGGCCGACACGAGCCAGTCCTGCAGCACTTCGGCCAAATGGCCGCACGAGACCACGGCGTCCGTCACCCCTTCGGCCGCCAGCCAGGCAAGCTGATGGCCGATGATCGGGACCCCCGTGCCGGGGATCTCGACCATCGGCTTGGGACGGTCGTCGGTGTACGGGCGAAGCCGTGAACCCTGGCCTCCGGCCAGGATCACGGCTTGCGCGGGGTACGGGTGGGGCTGCGTGCCGGTCATGCTCCGCACCATATGCGGTGCCGCGGGCGGAGACGCCGCCGGTGGGCCTGCCCGGTCCCGTACGGCCTGCCCGTGGGGCCCGGAGCGCCCCGCGGGGGGCTCCGGCGGGGCCCGGTGGCCCCTGGAGGCGGGGCTCAGTGCCCCTGGACGACGCCGGAGGCGAAGGCGGTGTCGCAGACGGGGCGCGCGTAGGACTGCGCCTTCTTGGTCGACTGGTACTTGGCGACCGCCGCACGACCCAGTGCGCGGGCGATGTCCGCGCAGTGCTGGGCCAGCGACGGGCGGCCGTTGGTCGCCTCCTGCAGGTGCGTGAGGGCGACGCCGGGGTTCTTCTCCTGGAGCTCGGTCAGCAGCCGGTCGCGCAGCACCTCGTGGGGCGCGCGCGCCTTGGCGACCGTGGAGGCGTTGTCGGAGGAGGCGGTGAGCACCTGCGACTCGGCGTTCGGTGCCGCCCAGGGGACGCGCGTTACCGCGAGGGTCCCCGAGAGCACAAGAACGACCGGAAGGACGAGAGCGAGGGTTCTGCCGATGCGGCGGGCGGCCTGGTTCATGCCGGAGATGGTAGCGAGGGGTAATGACGCGGCGACATTTAGTCACCCGGTCGAGCGACACGGCTGCGCACAGGTGCGGTTATGGCGTTGACGTGTGGCGTTCGAAATGGGGCATGTGTCGGGGATTTTGCCGACAAGAGCGGCGCCCCTTGTCCGTCGCATACGGACAAGGGACGCCGCCCGGTGTTCGGCGTCGTTCCGCCGGTTCAGTCGCTCAGGCGCTCGCCGGAGGACGTGGAGAAGACGTGAAGCTCGCCCGGGCGGGGCACGACGTGCAGTACGGACCCCTTCTCCGGCACGCGCCGGCCGTTGACGCGCACCACGAGGTCCTGGCGGTCGTCGCCGACCTCGGCGGTCCCGTAGACGTAGCCGTCGGCGCCGAGCTCCTCGACCACGTTCACCGTGACGGCGAGGCCGGCCGGGGCGTCCTTGCTGAGCGAGCCGGTGGACGCGCCGCCCTGCTCGACCACGTCGAAGTGCTCGGGGCGCACGCCCACCGTGACCGTTCGGTCGCCCTTGTCGGCGGCCGTGGTCAGGGCCTCGCGGGAGACGGGGACGACGCTGTTGCCGAACTTCACGCCGCCGTCGATGATCGGCACCTCGACCAGGTTCATCGCCGGCGAGCCGATGAAGCCCGCCACGAAGAGGTTGGCCGGGCGGTCGTACATGTTGCGCGGCGAGTCGACCTGCTGCAGCAGCCCGTCCTTGAGCACCGCCACGCGGTCGCCCATGGTCATGGCCTCGACCTGGTCGTGGGTGACGTACACGGTGGTGATCCCCAGGCGGCGCTGCAGCCCGGCGATCTGGGTGCGGGTCTGGACGCGCAGCTTCGCGTCGAGGTTGGACAGCGGCTCGTCCATGAGGAAGACCTGCGGCTCGCGGACGATGGCGCGGCCCATGGCCACGCGCTGGCGCTGGCCGCCGGAGAGCGCCTTGGGCTTGCGGCCCAGGTACTCGGTGAGGTCCAGGATGCGGGCCGCGTCCTCGACCTTCTGCCGGATCTCGGACTTCGGCACGCCCGCGATCTTCAGGGCGAAGCCCATGTTGTCGGCCACGGTCATGTGCGGGTAGAGCGCGTAGTTCTGGAAGACCATCGCGATGTCGCGGTCCTTGGGCGGCAGGTGCGTGACGTCGCGGTCGCCGATGTGGATCGAGCCGCCGTTGACGTCTTCGAGCCCCGCGAGCATGCGCAGCGAGGTGGACTTGCCGCAGCCGGACGGGCCGACGAGGACCAGGAATTCCCCGTCCTCGATGGCGATGTCGAGCTGGTCGACGGCAGGCTTCTTGGCGCCCGGGTAGATGCGGGTCGCCTTGTCGAACGTGACTGTGGCCATGGTGATGCGTCCCTTCACCGGCAGGAACGTGCCGGACGATCCGAGTAGAGGGAGTGGTCCAGTCCATTTGGACCGGGTCGCCGGTGACGCTACCGGCGCTGGGGCGGGATGTCAGCAGGTGGCGGGTTACGAAATTGATGAGCGGTGCACGGGGCGAGTCCGGTTAGACTGCCTCACGCAGGCCGACTTAGCTCAGCTGGTAGAGCACCGCTCTTGTAAAGCGAAGGTCGTCGGTTCGAACCCGACAGTCGGCTCCACGAAAGAACCGCAGGCCCTCGGAAGGGGACCTGCGGTTCTTCTGTGTGCGGGGTCGGTCAGCGGCGGACCTGCTCACCGTGCGTCCACTGCGACGCGGTGCCGGCGACCGGTGCGGCCGGGACCTCCCGGGGGGCGTCCTGGTGGCCGGGCCACCATGCCTTGTGGCCCAGCAGGGAGGTGACCGTGGGCACCAGCAGCATGGCCATCACGAAGGCCGTCAGCAGGATGCCGAAGGCCACGGCGAAGCCCATCTGCTGGAGCATGGAGTTCTCGGCCAGCATCAGGACGCCGAAGGTGCCGGCGAGAATGATCGCCGCGGCCGAGATGGTCGGGGCCGACTGGGCGACCGCGGTGCGGATGGCCTCCCGGGCCGGTACGCCGCGGCGCACCTCCTCGCGCAGGCGGGCGACCATGAGGATGTTGTAGTCGGTGCCGATGGCCACCACGAAGAGGTAGACGATGACCGGCAGCATGAACAGCAGGCCGTTCTCGCCCTTGTAGTCCTGGAAGAGCCAGACGGTGGAGCCGAGGGTGGCGCCGAAGCCGAGGGCGACGGCGGCCATCAGGTACAGGGGCGCGACGAGGCTGCGGAGCAGCAGGCCCAGGATGACCATGATGGCGAGGCCGGCGACGGGGAAGACGACGCGGTAGTCGTGGCCGACGGCGTCCTCGATGTCGGCCAGGACGGCGGAGGTGCCGCCGACGAGGGCCTCCGTACCGCCGGGCGCCGCCGCGTGGGCCTTGTCGCGCAGCGGGCCGCCGGCGAGCTCGATGGCCTTCTCCGCCGAGGGGGCGTACTTGAGGACGACGCTGTACTGGGCGACCGCGCCGTCGGGGCTGACGACGGCCGGCGCCGCCGAGCCGACGCCCTCGATGCCGGCGAGCTTGGCGCGGAAGGGCTCCAGGGCGCCCTTGTCGAGGGCGGAGCCGTCCTTGGACTTGAGGTAGACCATGGCCGGGTCGGACTGGCCGGCGGAGAAGCCGCGCTGCATGTCCTTCATGGCCTGGACGGATTCCAGCTTCTGCGGCATCTGGCTGCTGGTGTCGAACTCGGCCTTGAAGCTGAGGGTACCGACGGCCAGGACGGCCAAAACCGCGGTGGAGAGCGCCGCGATGACGGCGGGACGGCGGGCGACGAGGCCGCCGATGCCGTTCGCGAAGCGGTTCTTCGGCTGCTTCCGCCATGCCTTGGACGGCCAGAAGGCGGCGCGGCCGAGGAGGGAGAAGACGGCGGGCACGAGGGTGAGCGCGGCGACGAGGGTGACGCCCACGGAGATGGCCAGGGAGGGGCCCATCGCGCGCATCATGCCCATGGTGGAGAGCAGCAGGGCGAGGAAGGCGACGATGACGGCGCCGGCCGCGGAGGCGATGGTCTCGCCGACCTTGGCGACGGCGTCGACGAGGGCCTCCTTGGGCTCCTGTCCGGCGCGCAGGTGCTCGCGGTAGCGGAAGAGGAGGAAGAGGATGTAGTCGGTGCCGACGCCGAAGAGGACGACGATGAGGATCGCGGTGATGGAGCTGTCGGCCTTGAGGCCGCCGAGCTCGGCGGCGACGCCGATGAGTTTGGTGGCGACCACGGAGACCACGGCGATGATGATGACCGGCAGGATGGCGATCAGCGGGCTGCGGAAGATGACCAGGAGCAGCACGATGATCAGGATGAACGTCGCCATCATGATCATGGAGTCGGTGTCGCCGGAGGACTCCTGGGAGTCCAGGTTCGACGCGGCCTGACCGGTGAAGCCGACCTTCAACTGGGTGCCGTCGACGAGTTCCTTGGCGTCCGCGCGCAGCTTCTTGACCGCGTCCGGAAGCTTGGTGTCGTTGACGTTCTTGGTGTCCGCGATGACGTTCGCCAGGGCTATCTGCCCGTTGGGCGAGACCGCCTGGGGATTGGTCACCACCTTGGCGACCTTCTCGCGGTGCTTGCCGTCGAGACCCTCGGTCACCTTGGCGACGTCACGCCGGTCGGCTTCGGTGAGCTTCCCGCCGTCCTTTCGTTGGAAGACGGCTATCGCCGCCGGTTGTTCGGTTTTCGGGAATGCATTTTCCTGGAGTTTGCCCACCCGTACGGATTCGTAGTGCGAGGGCAGGAACTCGGTTTCGTCCGTGGTGGATTTGAGGCCGGGTGCCAGCATCGCGAGCGCCACGGCTGCGATGATCCAGCCCGCGATCGTGAGCCAGGGCCGGTGGACGGCGAACCGCCCGACTCGTCGGAACATGGTGCTCCTCTTATTCAATGCTTGGTTGTTAGTCGTACGGGCGTGCAGACGGGCATGAACACGCTAGGCAGCGGTGTTCCGCGCGCACAATGATTTCCGGGATGAATCAGGGTGCCCCGGGGGGAAATCGGTCCTGGGGCAGAGGGCTTCTCAAACCTGGGGAGGAGGGCCTCTCACCCGTGGGGTAGAGACCGCTCTGCCGACCCCCTTCGTGGGGATTACTCTGCCCCCATGAGCGATGTCGACTTCTATGCCGCGCGCATGGACCGCGCCGCGCGCGCCGCCACGCAGGAGGGCCTGTCCGGCCTCATCGTGACGCCGGGCCCCGACCTCGTATGGCTGTGCGGATACGTGCCGGTGGTCACCGAACGGCTGACGGCGCTGCTGCTCGTCCCCGGCCGGCGACCCCACCTCGTCGTACCCCAGTTGGAACGTCCCGACGCCGAATCCGCGCCGGGAGCCGGTGCCTTGACGGTCACCGGCTGGACCGACGGCGAGGATCCGTACGCCGCCGTCGCCAAGCTCCTCGACGGGCACGGCCGTTACGGCGTCTCCGACAACGCCTGGGCGCTCCACCTGCTCGCCCTGCAGCGCTCGTGCCCGGGGACGGCCTACGGGGCGCTCACGGAGGCGCTGCCGATGCTGCGGGCGGTCAAGGACGCCTACGAGGTGGAGCGGCTGGCGGCGGCCGGGGCCGCGGCGGACGCCGCGTACGAGGAGATCACCGACCTGCGCTTCGAGGGCCGGCGGGAGCGCGAGGTGGCCGCCGACCTGGCCCGCCTGCTGCGGGAGAACGGCCACAGCCAGGTGGACTTCACGATCGTGGGCTCCGGGCCCAACGGCGCCAACCCGCACCACGAGGCCGCGGACCGCATCATCGAGGACGGCGACATGGTCGTCCTCGACTTCGGCGGCCTGAAGGACGGTTACGGCTCCGACACGACCCGTACGGTGCACGTGGGGGAGCCCACGCAGGAGGAGCGCAAGGTGCACGAACTGGTGCGCGAGGCGCAGCAGGCGGCCTTCGAGGCCGTCCGGCCGGGCATCGCCTGCCAGGAGATCGACCGGGTGGCCCGGCAGGTCATCCGCCGGGCGGGCTACGGCGAGTACTTCATCCATCGCACGGGCCACGGCATCGGGGTCACGACGCATGAGCCGCCCTACCTGGTGGAGGGGGAGCACCTGCCCCTGGTGCCGGGGATGTGCTTCTCGATCGAGCCGGGGATCTACCTGCCGGGCCGCTTCGGCGTCCGCATCGAGGACATCGTGGTCTGCACGGAGACCGGCGGCCGGCGGCTGAACAACACCGACCGTGAGATGCGGATCGTGGCCTGACGGCCGCGTCCGACGCGTGGCGGCAGCCGGGACGCCGACAGGGAAGGCGACGGCTGCCGGAACGTGCGGTGGGGGCCCGGCCCGCGGGGCGGGCTACAGGGGCCGGTGCATGACGTGCAGCCCCGTGTACGAGCCGTCGGGCAGCCGGAAGCCCTCCGGGACGGTGCCGACGATCGCGAAGCCCAGGGACTTCCACAGGTGCACGGCCCGCGTGTTGGCCTCGACGACCGCGTTGAACTGGATGCCGCGGTAGCCCTCCGCACGCGCCCACTCGATCACGTGCTCGCCCAGGGCCCGGCCGATGCCGCGGCCCGCGTGCCCGGGCGCGACCATGAAGCTGGCGCTGGCGATGTGCGCGCCGCCGCCCGCCTGATTGGGGTTCATCTTGGCGCTGCCGAGGACCGTTCCGTCCTCGTCGACCGCCACCACCGTGCGGCCGGGGACCGTGAGCATCCACCACGACCGGCCCTGCTCGGACGTCAGGTCGCGGGGGTAGGTGTACGTGTCGCCCGCTGCGGTGATGGCCCGGAAGAAAGGCCAGATGGCGGGCCAGTCGGCGGGCCGGGCGACTCTGATGTGCATGCGGCAAGCATGCACATCCGTTCGCTTCCGGGCCACTGGTTTTCCGGCGCCCTCACGTTCTGATGCGCCCTCACACGGCCCGCATGCGGTGCGGGTCGTAGGAGGAGGCGTACTCGCCGGACTCGGGTACCACCGGCCCGTGTCCGGGGGCCCGCGCCGTGATCAGCGTCCAGGCGACGAGGCCCCCGAGCAGCATGATGCCCGCCCCCCAGGTGATGGCGATGCCGAAGCCGTGGACGATGCCCTCCTTGACCACGTGGTCGCGGACGGCCGGGTCCGGGCCGGAGCCGGGGGCGGCCGCGGCTCTCAGGTGCGCGGCGATGAACGTGGCGCCGGTGGAGGTGGCGATGGTGTTGAGCAGTGCCGTGCCGATGGAACCGCCCACCTGCTGCGCGGTGTTCACGGTGGCGGAGGTGACGCCCGAGTCGCCGACGGCCACGCCGGAGGTGGCGACGTCCATGACGGGCATGAAGATCAGGCCCATGCCGAATCCGAGGAGGATCTCGGCGGGCAGCACGTGCGAGGGGTAGGCGGGTTCGACGGTCAGGAAGCGCAGCATGAACAGGCCGCCGGCGGCCAGGAGGGTGCCCGGCACCATCAGCAGGCGCGGCGGCAGGTGGTTCATCAGGCGGGCGGAGACCTGGGTGGAGGCGAAGACGATCGAGGCCGTCATCGGCAGGAACGCGAGCCCGGTCTTCAGCGGTGAGTAGCCCAGGACGACCTGCAGGTAGTAGGTCATGAACAGGAACATGCCGAACATCCCGACGACGGCCAGCGCCATCGTCAGGAACGCGCCGCCCCGGTTGCGGTTGCGGACGATGTGCAGGGGCAGCAGCGGGCTGGGCGCCCGCGTCTGCCACCACGCGAACGCGGCCAGCAGCGCGACGCCCCCGCACAGCAGCCCGAGCACGAGCGCGTCGTTCCAGCCGCGCGGCTGGGCCTCGCTGCAGCCGTAGACGACGGCCACGAGCCCGCCGCAGCCCAGGGCCACGCCCGGCAGGTCGAGCGATGGCCGCTCGGCGCGGGCGGGGCGGTGGTCGTGCAGCAGCCAGACGGCGCCGGCCAGGGCGACGAGGGCGATCGGCACGTTCACGTACAGGCACCAGCGCCAGTTCAGGTACTCGGTCAGCAGGCCGCCCATGATGAGCCCGATGGCCGCACCGCCGCCGGCGATGGCGCCGTAGATGCCGAACGCCTTGCTGCGTTCCTTGAGGTCGGTGAACGTCGTCGTCAGCAGCGACAGCGCGGAGGGCGCGAGGACGGCGCCGAAGGCGCCCTGCAGGGCACGGGCGGAGAACAGCAGGCCCGCGGTGTGCGCGGCACCGCCCAGCGCGGAGGCGCCCGCGAAGCCGACCAGGCCGATGACGAAGGTCCGCTTGCGCCCGACGAGGTCGGCGATCCTGCCCCCGAGCAGCAGGAGCCCGCCGAAGGCGAGGGTGTAGGCGGTGATGACCCATTGCCGGTTGGAGTCGGACATGTGCAGCTCGTGCTGCGCGGAGGGGAGCGCGATGTTCACGATGGTCGCGTCGAGGACGACCATGAGCTGTGCCAGGGCGATGACCACCAGCCCCCACCAGCGGCGGGGGTCGGGTGCGGTGTCGGCTTTCGGGACCGGGGACGGGCTCTCGAAGCTCATGGAGTACCTGCTCTCGCGGCCGGCGGCGTGGGGCGCGGCCGATGGCGTGCAGAAGCTCGCAGTCCAGCGTAGGCCCGTCGGGTGACATCGGCTTGTCGGGAGGAGCCGGGGCCGGGGACCCCGGTGGGGCGGGGGATCAGGGGATCAGGACCACCTTGCCCACGGTTCCCCGGGTCTCCAGTGCCCGGTGGGCCTCGGCGGCCTTCGCCAGCGGGAAGCGCTGTACGGCCGGTACGACCGCGCCGGCGGCCGCCCGGGCGAGCGACTCCTCCTCCAGCCGCCGCAGGCCCACCTGGCCCCCGCCGAAGCGCTCCAGCATGGCCGGGCCCAGCACTCCCCGGGAGGTGATGCCGCGCTCGGCCAGCCACCCCGGGGCGAGCTCCAGCGGGCCGCCGCCGGTGATCCCCTGCGCGGACCAGCCGAAGACCAGGTGCAGCCCGCCGCGCCCTAGCAGGGACACCGCGGAGCGCGCGGCCGGGCCGCCGACGCCGTCGAGGACGACGGTGGCGTCCTTCCCCCACAGGGCGGTACGGGCCTTCTCGACCCAGTCGCTCTTGGTGTAGTCGAGGGCGATGTCGGCGCCCAGGGCGCCGACGTGCCGGACCTTGTCGGGGCCGCCGGCCAGTCCGATGACCGTGGCGCCCGCGTTCCGGGCGTACTGCACGAGCAGCGAGCCGACGCCGCCGGCCGCGGCGGTGACGATCACGACGTCGTCGGCGGTGAGGTCGGTGAAGCCGAGGATGCCGAGCGCGGTGCGGCCCGTGCCGATCATGGCGATGGCCTGGTCGTCGTGGAGCCCCTCGGGTATCTCGTGCAGCCGGTCCGCGTCGGTGACGGCCAGCTCGGCGTAGCCGCCGCCGGGCGCGGCGGCACCCAGATGGGCGACGACGCGGCGGCCCAGCCAGTGGGGGTCGGTGCCCTCGCCGAGCGCGTCGACGGTGCCGGCCACCTCGCGGCCGGGGATGGCCGGCAACGCGGGGAGCCCGTACGGGTTGTCGGGGTCGCCGGAGCGCTGGGTGGTGTCGACGAGGTGGACGCCGGCGGCCGCGACGGCGATGCGGACCTGCCCGGGACCCGGGACGGGGGCGTCGGTCCGCTCGTAGGTGAGGTTGTCGGCGGGGCCGAAGGCGTGCAGCCGGACGGCGTGCATGGGCACTCCAAGGGATCGTTGCGAAGGGGAGTCGTCGCGAAGGAGGGTCGTCGCGGGGAACGATCAGAAGTCTTCAACCCCAACCATGGTTGAGGTCAAGGCGTTGTCAGTGCCCTGTGCCACGGTGGGATCCCTGCGGAGGGAGACGGGCATGAGCGGTGTGACGGGCCGGGGCGGCCGGGGCGGCGGTGGCGGTGCGCGGGCCCGCGGGGCGGCGGGGCCCCTGGCCCGCCTGCCGGAGGTGCGGCTGCCGGAGCTGCGGCCGTACGACGGGGGCGGGCTGGAGCCGGAGGGGGACGGCGACGGCCTCGCGTTCACGGAGGCCGACCTGACGGGCGCGGACGGGCGCGGTGCGACCTTCCTGGACTGCCGGTTCGACCGCTGTGTGCTGGACGGGACGCAGCTGGGTCGGGCCCGGTTCGCGGACTGCGTCCTCGACGGGGTGCGCGGGGTGGGCACCGACCTCGCGGAGGCGTCCCTGCGGGACGTGGAGGTGCGCGACGCGCGCTTCGGCGGGCTGCAGGTGTACGGGGCGTCCCTGGAGCGGGTGCTCGTCAGGGGCGGCAAGATCGACTACCTGAACGCGCGGAAGGCGGTGCTCAAGGACGTCACGTTCGAGGGGTGCGTGCTCGCCGAGGCCGACTTCGCCGGTGCACGGCTGGAGCGGGTCGTCTTCCGCGACTGCGTGCTGCGCAGGGTCGACTTCGGCGGGGTGCAGATGAAGGACGTGGACCTGCGGGCGGTCGCGGAGCTGGACATCGCCGGGGGGATCGAGCGGCTGTCCGGTGCGGTGATCAGCCCCACCCAACTCCTCGACCTCGCCCCGGCGTTCGCGGCGGCGATAGGGATCAGAGTGGAGGCGGGGCAGGCCGGCTGACCGGGGACGCACCGGCCGGTGGCCGCCGGGTGGCCGCCCGGCGGGGGTGCCGGGCCTGCCGGGCCGGTCAGACGCGGGGGAAGCGGCTCTGCAGGTTCCAGACGACCGGGTTGTCGGCCAGGCCCTCGTGCATGTCGGACAGGTCGGCGATCAGGTCGTGGAGGAAGTCGCGGGCCTCGCGGCGCAGCGCCCGGTGGTTGAAGGTCAGCGGGGGCTCGTCGGGCGCCCAGTCGGCGGTGACGTCCACCCAGCCGAAGCGGCGCTCGAAGACCATGCAGTCGGTGGACTCCGTGAAGTCCAGCTCGGCGAACTGCGTGGCCGCCGAGCGGTTCCCCCGGGGGTCCTGATCGATCTTCTCGATGACGTCGCACAGCGCCCAGGCGAAGTCGAGGACCGGCACCCATCCCCAGGCTGTGGACAGCTCCCGGTCCGTCTTCACGTCGGCGAGGTAGACGTCGCCGCAGAAGAGGTCGTGCCGCAGCGTGTGGACGTCCGCGGTGCGGTAGTCCGTCTGGGGCGGGTCGGGGAAGCGGCGGGAGAGGGAGTAGCCGAGGTCGATCACGCTACCGATGGTACGTACGAAAGCCGTGCCCCCGCTGCCACGGGGGCGGCGGGGGCACGGCTGCGCTGCACGCGAAGGGGGTGTTACTTCACGTTGATCGCGGTCCAGGCGGCGGCGACCGCCTTGTACTCGGTGCCGGTGGAGCCGTAGAGGTCCGCGGTGGCCTTGAGGGTGGCCGTACGGGCTGCCTTGTAGTTGGTGGTGGAGGTGAAGTACGTGGTCAGGGCCTTGTACCAGATCTTGGTGGCCTTGTCCCGGCCGATGCCGGCGACCTTGCTGTTGTTGTAGGTGGGGCTGTTGTAGCTCACCCCGCCGATGACCTTGCTGCCGCTGCCCTCGGAGAGCAGGTAGTAGAAGTGGTTGGCGGGGCCGGACGAGTAGTGGACGTCCACGCTGCCGAGGGAGGAGGACCAGTAGTCCTTGGACCCGCCGTCCTTGCTCGGCTTGTCCATGTAGCGCAGCGGGGTGCCGTCGCCGTTGATGTCGATCTTCTCGCCGATGAGGTAGTCGCCCGGGTCGGTCGAGTTGTTGGCGTAGAACTCGGCGGCGGTGCCGAAGATGTCGGACGTGGCCTCGTTCAGGCCGCCGGACTCGCCGCTGTAGCGGAGGTTGGCGGTGGCGGAGGTGACGCCGTGGGTCATCTCGTGGGCGGCCACGTCGAGGGACGTCAGCGGGTTGGCGTTGTTCTCGCCGTCACCGTAGGTCATGCAGAAGCACTCGTCGTCCCAGAAGGCGTTGACGTAGCCGTTGCCGTAGTGGACGCGGCTGTACGCGCCGACGCCGTCGCCCTTGATGCCGCTGCGGCCGAGCACGTTCTTGTAGAAGTCCCAGGTGACGGCCGCGCCGTAGTGCGCGTCGACGCCGGCCTTCTGGCGGCCCGCGCCCCAGACGTCGCTGGAGTTGGTGAAGAGCGCTCCGGTGCCGCTGGTGCCCTGGTTCAGGTCGTACGTCTTGTGACCGCCGCGGGCGCCGTCGGTGAGGGTGTAGCCCGAACCGGACTGCGTGGTGGTCAGCGGGACGGAGCCGCTGTAGGTGCTGGTGCCCGTGCCGGTGTGGACGGTCTCGTTCTGGAAGAGCTTCTTGCCGGTGTTCGCGTCGGTGATGACCTGCAGCTTGCTCGGCGTGCCGTCCTTCTGGACGCCCGTGACGGTCGTCTCGTACGCCAGGACCGGCTTGCCCTCCGCGGCCCAGATCACCTTGCGCGGGGCCTGGCCGGCGTCGGCCTTGGCGGTCTTCCCGTCCGCGGCGGCGCTGAGGGCGCTCTTCTTCGCGGCCGAGGGCGCCAGGGACGGGGTGGTGCTGGGCACGGCTATGTCGGCGTCGGTCGCCTTGGTGACGTCGCGGGCGCCGTCCTTCTTCTGGTGCACGACGAGGTCGCCGCCGAGCACCGGCAGGCCGTCGTAGGTGCGCTCGTAGCGCGTGTGCACGGTGCCGTCGGCGTCCTTGACGACGTCGCGGACGATCAGCTTCTCCTTGCCGTCCAGGCCGATCTTCGAGGCGGTCGACGAGGCGTCGCCCTGCGCGTCTCTGATCGCGGAGGCCCGCTGCCCTGCGGAGAGCGCGAGCTGCTGCCCGCCGTTGCTCTTCTCGGCCGACGCGTTCGCCGAGCCGCTCTGCACGCCGATGACGACCATCGTGGCGGAGGCGACCAGGGCGGCGGCGCGCAGGGAGTTCTTGCGGGTGGTGGAGGTGTTGCTGCTCAACTCAGTCTCCTATGAGGGGGGTTACGGACAGCCCGGTCAACGGCCGCCCGCTGGTGCAGGAGTGGTTCACGAGTGGTGCAGTGGTGGTACAGGAGTGAAGTGAGGAGAGCGTGCCATCAATTGGGCGTGTTTGACAGGGGCGCAACAAGGATTTGATCTGTTGGTAAACGATTACCGGCGTTACGCGTCCGCTATACGGCGACTTGAGGGATATCGAGCGTGTGTTCAACTGGGCGATGTAACAACGTCGGTGAACGGATACGACTACGACAGGGGCGTGTGGGGAGGGGTGTGGGCCGTGGGGATGGTCCGGACGTTTGCGGAATGTGAGATTCCGTCAGAGCTGCGCCTGCAGGCGCAGGCGGTGCGCGAGGAGGCGTGGCCCGGCATGGGCGGTGGCGCGCACGACAGCACGCTCGACCCGCGCACGATGCTGTTCGTCACGCCGGACGGCGAGGTGACGGCGGCGCTGGACGTCCTGAGCAAGGACCTCGTGCACGACGGCCGCACCTACCGCGCGTCCGGCCTGAGCGCGGTCGCCACCGCGAAGGCGCACCGGGGCAAGGGGCACGGGCGGCGGCTCGTGGCCGCCGCCCGCGAGGAGATCGCGCACAGCGGGGCGGACCTCGGCCTCTTCACCTGCGACGGCGAGCTGCGCGGCTTCTACGAGGGCGCGGGCTGGGCGGTGCTGGAGGGCGCGGTCCTGATCGGCGGCACCCCGGAGGAGCCCTTCCCGAGCGACGGGCCGGGGTTCGACAAGGTGACCATGGCCGGTTTCTTCACGGAACGGGCGCTCCGGCACGCGCACACGTTCCGGGGCAGCCGGATCGGCCTCTACCCGGGGGAGATCGACCGGCTGTGGTGAGCCGCGACCTCCGGGCCGGAAACCGCGGACCGCAGGGGTCCCGCGTACCGCGCGATTAGGCTGATGATCATGAACATAGCCATGTCACGCAGAGGACTGCTCCTCGCAACGGCCGCCGTCCCGCTGGCGGCCGTGCTTCCGGGCACCGCCCAGGCGGCGTCGGCGCCCGGCCCCCGGCAGCGGCTGCGCGCCCTGGAATCCCGCTTCTCCACCCGCATCGGCGTGGCGGCCCACGACACCGGCACGGGACGGTTCCTCGGCTACCGCGCCGGGGAGCGCTTCGCGCTCTGCTCGACGTTCAAGGCCGTGGCCGCCGCCGGCATCCTGCGCCAGGCGCGCGAGAAGGACCCCGGGTTGCTCGACCGGGTGGTCCACTACTCCGCGGACTACGTCGCGCTCAGCAGCGGCGGCGCGGACAAGGTGGCGGACTTCTCGCCGGAGACCGCGAAGCACATCGGCACGGGCATGACCGTGGACGCCCTCTGCTCGGCGGCCGTCAGCCAGAGCGACAACACCGCCGGCAACCTCCTGCTGGAACGGCTCGGCGGCATACGGGCGTTCAACGCCTTCGTCCGGACGCTCGGTGACCACTGCACCCGCCTCGACCGGACCGAGCCCGAGCTCAACTCCAACATCCCCGGCGACCCCAGGGACACCACCACCCCCGAGGCGATGGCCCGTACGCTGCACGCCCTGACGCTGGGCACGGCTCTCGCCGCCCCCGACCGGGACCGGCTCAACCGCTGGCTGATGGCGAGCACCACGGGCGTGAAGCGCATCCGCGCCGGGCTGCCCGCGACGTGGCGCGTGGGCGACAAGACCGGCTGGAGCGAGAACGGAGTGATCAACGACATCGCCGTCGTCTGGCCGGCGCAGGCCGCCCCTCTGATCATCTCCATCTATACGACGCGCACGGACGGCACGCCGGGCGACAACCTCGTCGTCAAGGAGACCGCGGAGATCGTCGTCGAGGCCCTCGGTCTGGCCTGACGGCCGGACAGTTCCGACCGGCGGCCGTGAACGGTCCGGACCCGGCGGCCGGAGAACGGTCCCGGCCCGGCGGGCGCCGGCCGGCCCGGCCTAACGGTCGTCGGTCGGCGGGCGCTCGCGGTCGGTGCCGAGCTGCTCGTTCAGCTTCTGCTGGGCCGTGTCGACCTGGCTCTGGTACTTGTTCTGCGTCCGGGCGTCGAACGCGTCGCCCGCCTTCTCGACGCCTTGGCGCGCCTGGTCGGGGTGTCCCTTGATCAGACCCTTGAGCTTGTCGAGCATGGACATGGGGTTGTCCTCCTTAGCGAACGCCTGACCTCCTCAGCATCGCCGCCTTCGGGTGGGGCCGCATCCCAGGCGGGGGGCGCTCGGAGGCCCTCGGGGGGCGCGGCGTGGCGGACGGGTGGCAGGGCCGGACGGGGCCGTGGCCGCGGCCACCGCCCCGTCCGGAGCCCCGGTTCACGCCAGGGTTCCCGCCAGCGCGTGCGCGATGTGGTCGCCGAGGCGGGGCAGCCAGTCGGGTCGCGCGTTCCCGAGCAGGTGGTCGCCGTGCGGGACGGACAGGTACGTGCCGTGCGGTGCCAGCCGGGCCAGGGGCCCGCCGTTCGTCACGCCGGGAATGACGTCCGCGCCTCCGTCGACGACCAGCAGCGGAGCCGCGATGCGGGGCGCCAGGGCGGCGAGGTCCACGTGGTGGGCGAACGCGCGGGCGGCGTCGGCTCCTCCGGTGCGCCGGGCCATGATGTCCCGTACGGGCGGGGGCAGTTCGTCCCAGTCGAGGCGGAAGGGGCCGCTGACGGTGGCGACCGCCGCCACCCGGGGCTCCAGCGCCGCGGTCCGGGCCGCGAAGTAGCCGCCCAGGCTGAGGCCGACGAGCCCGATGCGCGCGACGCCGAGGGCGTCGACGACCCGGCCCACGACCTGCTCGTAGTCCGGCCTGAGGACCGTCGTGCCCGCGAGCACGCCCTGCCCGGGGCCGTCCATGGCGAACACCGCCAGCCCCCTGGCCAGCAGCGCGGACACCAGACCGAGGAACTCCTCCTTGGCCGAGTCCAGGCCGGGGACGACGACCACGGTGCCGGGCGCGTCGGCGGGACCGCGCAGCCAGCCGGTGAACCCCTCGCCGCTCACGCGCCGGGCCTGCGGCTCCAGCACGGCGAGTGCCCTGCCCACGGCGCGGTCCGCCTCGGCGGCGGCGCGATGCGCCTCCGCGTACGGCGCGAGCGTGGCGAGGTGGAACCACCGGGCCGCCGTCAGCAGGTGCTCACCGGCCGAGACGGACGATCCCGCGTCCTCCGCGCGCTTCAGGTGGGCGTGTCCGGTGCGCAGGAAGGACGGCCCCCAGTCGGCGACGGAGGCGAGGCCGTCGGTGACGCGCCGGTACTCGTGGGGGTCGACGCCCGCGCCGGTGGCGCGTGTCCACTGGGCGGCGGCGAACGCGGCGGCCGTTTCGGGGCCGGATGCGGTGGTGGGCCCGGTGGCGCTCATCGTGTTCCTCCCGTCAGCAGGACGGCCTTGCCGCGGATCCGCCGCTCGCGCAGGTCGACCAGGGTGCCGGCGGTCTCCGACCAGTCGGCGACCCGGCCGATCTCCGGGTGCAGCCGCCCCTGTTCCACGAGGCGCACCAGGGCCTCCAGATCGGCGCCGTACGGGGCGCCGGCGTAGTGGAAGTGCTGGATCGTGACGCGCTCGGGTCCACCCAGCAGCTGGAAGAAGTCGAGGGTGACGGGGGTGCGGCTCGCCTGGCCGAACCAGACGAGGAGGCCGCCCGGGCGCACCGCGGCGAGGGCGAGCGGCAGTTCCGGCCCGCCCGTGGACTCCAGCACGACGTCGAACGGTCCCCGGGCCGCCGCGACGTCGTGCACCACCTCCGCACCCAGCTCTGCGAGCCGTTCGCCGCGCTCCGGCGTGGCCGTGACCGCGGTCAGCTCGGCCCCGGCCCCCATGGCCAGCTCGGTGACGTAGTGGCCGACCCCGCCCGAGGCGCCGGTCAGCAGCACCCGCCGGCCGGCCAGGGAACCGGCCGTGCGCAACAGGCGCAGGGCCGTGATCCCGGCCAGGGGCAGGGCCGCCGCCCGGACGCTGTCGACGCCGTCCGGCAGCACGGCGAGGGAGTGCGTGGGCACGGCGGCGTACTCCGCCCAGCCTCCGTGTGCCGGATGCCCGACGACACGGGTGCCGATGCCGGGGCCCGAGCCGTCGGCGGCGGCCTGGACGACGAGCCCCGCCACGTCCTTGCCGGGCAGCAGCCCCGGCCGCGGGCGTTCGAGGAGGAACGTCTCGCCCCGGTTCGGCGCGAACGCCTCGACCTTGATCAGCGCCTCACCGGACCCCGGGACGGGCTGGGGGGCCTCGGCGAAGGCGACCGGACGTGCCGCCTCCCCCGTGGGAATCAGTCTTCGCATGCCGAGCATGCAACCCCCGCGGCCACCCCGCGATCCAACAACGAACGAGCAAGATCGACAACCGTCGGTTGTCACCTATGGTGGGGGCCATGGATCTCGACGTCGCGCAGGTACGTGCCTTCGTGCGCACCGCCGAGGAACTGCACTTCGGGCGGGCGGCCGGGACGCTCGCCATCTCCCAGCAGGCGCTGTCCAAGAGGATCGCGCGGCTGGAATCCCTGCTCGGGGTCACGCTCTTCCGGCGCGGCGGCAGCGGGGTGCGCCTCACCGAGGCAGGACGGCGCTTCCTCGCGCCGGCCCGGCAGACCCTGACCGCCGCCGACGCCGCGGTCGCGGCGGCCGTCGGCCGGGACCGCCCGCTGCGGGTCGACGTCTGGGGACACCTCTACGCGCCCCTGCGGACGCTGGCCCAGGTCGCGGACCGGGCCGGGGACCTCGTCCCGGGACACGGGCGCGATCTGCCGTCGGTGACGGCCGCGCTGCTGCACGGCGACATCGACGCGGCCTTCGGGCGGGTCCACCCGCCGCTGCACGCAGGGCTGGCCCACCGCCTCGTCCGCCTCGAACCGGTGGACGCCGTCCTGAGCACGGACCATCCGCTGGCAGCCGAACCGGCGCTGCGACCGGACCGGTTGCGCGGCAGCGTGCTGTGGGCGCCCGGTGCGCTGGACCGGCTCGACTTCCTCCATCAGTTCGCCGAACGGTTCGGCATCCAGGACAGGGCCGCGAGCCTCAACCTGGGGCTCACCCACTTCCTCGAAGAGGTGGCGGGGGACCCGCACCGCTTCTCGCTGCTCCCCGCCGACGTGCCGCTGCCGGAGATCCCCGGGCTGCGTTCCGTCCCGCTGGTCGACCCCACACCGCTGTACGCGTGGTCGCTGCTGTGGCGCACGGGAAACGAGCATCCGGGACTGACCGCCCTCACCGCCGCCTGCGCCACCGAAGCGGGACGGAGCCGATGGCTGGAGTACGACCCGGCCCGCGACTGGCTGCCCGAACCGCCCGCGGCTGCCGCCCGGCACGGGGATGAGTGCCGCTGAGCCACGTGACACCACATGGCGCCATGTGGTGCCACTCCGTATCCCGCGACGCATGTGAGCGCCTCTGGTGCCACCGCACCACAGGCCGGCGCCTCTGTGTTTCCCCAGGTCAGCCTGCCTGTCGTCAGCCCCGCCCGGCGTCGAGCTGCCCCAAGGCTTGCCTGTGGCACCATCGTGGTGCCATGATGGCGTCATGGACCTCACCCCGTATGTCGAGAACCTGCGCCGCGAACTCGCGGTGGCGGCCGAAGCCGGCGGCCAGGAAGCCCGCGAGCTGGCCGAGCGGCTCACCGCCCCCCTGGAGTCGGCGACCCGTCTGACCATGCTCAACGTGCTCTCCGCCGCGACGGACGAGATCACCCGCGAGCTCGCCCCGGGGTCGGTCGACGTACGGCTGCGGGGACTGGACCCCGACTTCGTGGTGACGTCGCCGTCCGCTGCGGCAGGCCCCGCGGAAGCGGCCGCCGCGCCCGTCGAACCGCTCGCGGCGCAGGCGCCCGCCGACGGCGACGAGGGCGGCACCGCCCGCGTCAACCTGCGGCTGCCGGCCCACCTCAAGGCCCGCGCCGAGGAGGCCGCGAGTCGCGAGGGCCTGTCGGTCAACGCGTGGCTGGTGCGCGCGGTGTCGGCCGCGGTCGACGGCGGCACGCGGCCGCGGCCGGCGGAGAAGGCCCGGACCGTCGGACAGAGCTTCACGGGCTGGGTGCGCTGACCGCGCCCCCGCCCGCACCACTTCACCCGCACCACCTCACTCACAACCACGTCCCACCAGCGGGGACGTCTTGCAGACCCAAGAGGACGGGACTCCCATGCCTTCTTTCGACACTCCCGGAGCGATCTCGGTCACGGCGCGCGTGGAGGCCGGCTCCCTTCAGTTCACCGCGAGCGACCGCGCCGACACCGTGGTCGACGTGCGGCCCCGCAATCCGAAGAAGGACCTGGACGTGCGGGCGGCCGAGCAGACCGAGGTCACGTACGCGAGCGGTGCCCTGGTCGTCCGGACGCCCAAGTCGAGCCTGTTCGGCCGCACCGGCATCGTCGACGTGACGGTCGAACTGCCCGCGGGCTCGTGCATCGACATGACCGGTGCCTGGACCCAGGTGCTCGGTGAGGGCCGGCTCGGCGAGGTCCGCGTGAAGACCTCGTCCGGCGACGTCCGCCTCGACGCGACCGGCCCGCTGCAGCTGACCGCGTCGCACGGCTCGATCACCGTGGACCGGGTCGAGGGCAAGGCCGAGATCACCACCAGCACCGGCAGCGTGCGCGTGGGCCTCCTCGACGGTCCCGCCGTCCTGAAGAACTCGCACGGCACCACGACCGTCGGGGCCGCGACCGGCGCGCTGCGGGTGAGCAACGCGAACGGCGACATCGAGGTCCGGCGCGCCGAGGACTCGGTCACCGCCACCACCGCCCACGGCACCGTGCGGGTGGACGAGGTGGCCCGCGGCACCGTCCAGCTGGAGACCTCCTACGGCGCCATCGAGGTCGGCGTCCGCGAGGGCACGGCCGCCTGGCTCGACGTCAGCTCGGGCTCCGGCCAGGTGCGCAACACGCTCACCGCGTCCGGGGCCCCGGAGGAGGCCGAGGACACCGTCGAGGTCCGGGCCCGCACCCGCTACGGCAACATCGACATCCGCCGCGCCAGGTCCTGACCCCCGACCCGCAGAAGAACCGGCCTCACCTCACCCACGTCAGCCTTCGAACGGGAGGGCCCATGCGCTCGTCTGTCATGTCCATGTCTATCCCGAGCGGCGTTCCACAGCCACCCGTCGCCGTCTCCGCCGTCGGCCTGCGCAAGTCGTACGGCGACAAGACCGTGCTCGACGGCATCGATCTGCGCATCCCGGCCGGTTCCGTGTTCGCGTTGCTCGGGCCCAACGGCGCGGGCAAGACCACCACCGTGAAGATCCTGTCCACGCTCGTCGCCGCCGATGCCGGGCAGGCCCAGGTCGCGGGCCACGACGTCGCCGGCTCCCCGGACGGGGTGCGCGCCGCGATCGGCGTCACCGGGCAGTTCTCCGCCGTCGACGGGCTGATCACCGGCGAGGAGAACATGCTCCTCATGGCGGACCTGCACCACCTGTCCAAGCGCGAGGGGCGGCGCGTCACCGCCGACCTGCTGGAGCGCTTCGACCTCACCGACGCCGCGAAGAAGCCCGCCTCCACCTACTCCGGTGGCATGAAGCGCCGCCTCGACATCGCCATGACCCTCGTCGGCGACCCGCGGATCATCTTCCTCGACGAACCGACCACCGGCCTCGACCCGCGCTCCCGCCACACCATGTGGCGGATCATCCGCGAGCTCGTCTCCGACGGCGTCACCGTCTTCCTCACCACCCAGTATCTGGAGGAGGCCGACGAACTCGCCGACCGCATCGCCGTGCTGAACGACGGCAGGATCGCCGCCGAGGGCACCGCCGAGGAGCTGAAACGGCTCGTCCCCGGCGGATACGTCCGGCTCCGCTTCTGCGACCCGTCCGCGTACCGGAGCGCCGCCGCAGCGCTGCGCGAAGTGACGCGGGACGACGAATCCCTCGCGCTGCAGATCCCCAGCGACGGCACCCAGCGCGAGCTGCGCTCCATCCTCGACTGGCTGGACTCCGCCGGCGTCGAGGCGGACGAACTGACCGTGCACACGCCCGACCTCGACGACGTGTTCTTCGCCCTGACCGGCGGCCCCACCGCCCCGAACCAGCCCCAGGAGGGGGTCCGATGAGCCTGCTCTCCCTCGCCGTGCGCGACTCGTCCACGATGCTGCGGCGCAACCTGCTGCACGCGCGGCGCTACCCGTCCCTGACCCTGAACCTGCTGCTGACGCCGATCGTCCTGCTGCTGCTGTTCGTCTACATCTTCGGCGACGTGATGAGCGCGGGCATGGGCGGCGGCGCGGACCGCTCCGCGTACATCGCGTACCTCGTCCCGGGCATCCTGCTGATGACCATCGGCGGCACCACGGTCGGGACCGCGGTGTCCGTCTCCAACGACATGACCGAGGGCATCATCGCCCGCTTCCGCACGATGGCGATCCACCGCGGTTCCGTGCTCGTCGGACACGTCATCGGCAGCGTGCTGCAGGCGGTCGTCAGCGTGGTTCTCGTCGGTGCCGTCGCCGTGGCCATCGGCTTCCGCTCCACGGACGCCACGCCCCTGGAGTGGCTCGCGGCGTTCGGACTGCTCGTGCTGTTCGCCCTGGCGCTCACCTGGATCGCGGTCGGTATGGGCATGGTCAGCCCGAACGCCGAGGCGGCCAGCAACAACGCGTTGCCGCTGATCTTCCTGCCGCTCGTCTCCAGCGCCTTCGTCCCGGTCGACGCGATGCCGGGGTGGTTCCGGCCGATCGCCGAGTACCAGCCGTTCACCCCGGCCATCGAGACCCTGCGCGGGCTGCTGCTCGGCACCGGGATCGGCGACAACGGGTGGATCGCCGTCCTCTGGTGCCTGGGCCTGACGGCACTCGGCTACCGCTGGTCGAAGGCGGTGTTCGACCGCGACCCGAAATGACCGGATGCCGGGGGCGCGGGCGGGGCACTGTCCGCGCGCCGGGTGCTTTATCGGCCCCGATGCGTAACGGGCGGCCGCGGTGGAAAACGGTTCCCCATGGCCGACGCTGCGGAACCCCTCGTTTCCCCGGTCGCTTCGCACAACGAGTGGGACCCCCTGGAGGAGATCATCGTCGGGCGCCTCGACGGCGCGACGATCCCCTCCGGCCACCCCGTCGTGGCCTGCAACCTCCCGCCGTGGGGGGCGCGGTTGCAGGGGCTGACCGCCGGCGTCCGGTATCCGCGGGTGCTGATCGAGCGGGCGCAGCACGAGCTCGATCAGTTCATCGCCCTCCTGCGGTCCCTCGGCGTCACGGTCAGGCGTCCGGACGCCGTCGACCACAAGCGGCGCTTCGGCACGCCCGACTGGTCGTCGCGCGGCTTCTGCAACAGCTGCCCGCGCGACAGCATGCTCGTCATCGGCGACGAGATCATCGAGACCCCGATGGCCTGGCCGTGCCGGTACTTCGAGACCCACTCCTACCGCACGATCCTCAAGGACTACTTCCGGCGCGGCGCGCGCTGGACGGCGGCACCGAAGCCGCAGCTGACCGACGCCTTGTACGAGGCGGACTTCCGCGCCGCCGGGCCCGGCGAGCCCGTGCGGCGCATCCTCACCGAGTTCGAGCCGGTCTTCGACGCGGCGGACTTCGTGCGCGCGGGACGCGACCTGTTCGTCATGCGGAGCAACGTCACCAACCGGATGGGCATCGACTGGCTGCGCCGCCATCTCGGCTCCGGCTACCGCATCCACGAGATCGAGAGCAGCTGTCGCAGGCCGATGCACATCGACACGACCCTGCTTCCGCTCGCGCCCGGCAAGGTGCTGGTCAACCCCGAGTACATCGACGTCGACCGCCTGCCCGACGTCCTGCGTTCGTGGGACGTCCTGGTCGCCCCCGAGCCCAGCCCGGTGAAGGAGCCCCTGCTCAAACTCACCTCGATGTGCGGCAAGTGGCTCAGCATGAACGTTCTCATGATCGACGAGAAGCGGGTGGTCGCGGAGCGGCACCACACCGCGATGCTGCGTGCGCTGGAAGGGTGGGGGTTCGAGCCGGTCCCGTGCGACCTGCTGCACTACGCGCCGTTCGGCGGCTCGTTCCACTGCGCGACGCTCGACGTCCGGCGCCGCGGGACGCTGGAGTCGTACTTCCCCCGGCCCTAGCCCTTGGCCTCCCGGGGGCTACCCCTTGGTGTCCACCGACTCCAGCAGCTTCCGGAACGTGCTCACGAGGGCGTCCCGCTCCTCGCCCGAAAGGGCCGACAGCAGGCGTTCCTCCGTGGCCAGATGGTCCGGCAGGGCCGTGTCGACGAGGGTGCGGCCCTCGTCCGTCAGGGAGACGACGACGCTGCGGCCGTCCGAGGCGCTGCGGGTGCGCGTCACCAGGCCGCGCTCCTCCAGGCGGTCGAGACGCTGGGTGATGGCACCCGAGGTGACCATCGACGAGCGCATCAGCTCCGCCGGCGTGAGGCGGTGCGGCGGCTCGCTGCGCCGGAGCGTGGCGAGGACGTCGAAGGACGCCGAGTCCAGGCCGTGCGCGGCGAAGGTGCGCTTCATTTCGCTGGAGAACAGCTGGTACAGCCGCGAGAGGCGGCCGATGACCTGCATGGGGGAGACGTCCAGGTCGGGACGCTCCCGGGCCCACTGTTCGGCTACGCGGTCCACGTGATCTGCCACGGCTCCCACCCTAGCAATGTCTTAGCGGTGAGCTAGATCACCACACGGTTATCTTAGAGCTGAGATATATTGGCTTAGTGCTAAGCAATCGGACCAGGGTCCTTCTCGTCACCGCGCTGGCGCCCGCCATCTGGGGCACCACCTACGCCGTCACCACCTCCTTCCTGCCGCCCGGTCGGCCGCTGCTGGCGGCCGTCGTGCGCGCCCTGCCCGCGGGGCTCCTGCTGGTGGCCGTCACCCGGCGGCTGCCGACGGGGGCGTGGTGGTGGCGGGCGCTGGTGCTCGGGGCGCTCAACATCGGCGCGTTCTTCGCGCTGCTGTTCGTGGCCGCGTACCGCCTGCCCGGCGGGGTGGCGGCCACGGTCGGGGCCATTGCGCCGCTGCTGACGGCCGGACTCTCGGCGGGGCTCCTCGGCGAGCGGCTCTCCCCGCGCACAGTGATCGCCGGGGCGGCGGGCGTGGCGGGCGTCAGCCTGCTCGTCCTGCAGGCCGACGCCCGGCTGGACTTCGTCGGCGTGGCGGCCGCTCTCGGCGGCACCGTCGTGATGGCCACCGGGGTCGTGCTCAGCAAGCGCTGGGCGTCCCCCGCGCCGCTGCTCGCGACGACCGGCTGGCAACTGGTGGCCGGCGGTGCGCTGCTGCTGCCCGTGGCGCTGTTCGTCGAGGGCATGCCGCCCCCGTCGCTGACGACCGGGAACCTGGCCGGCTATGCCTACCTGACGATCGTCGGCTCCGCCCTCGCCTATGCGCTGTGGTTCCGCGGCCTGCGGGAGCTGCCCGCCACGGACGTCGCCTTCCTCGGGCTGCTCAGCCCCACGGTCGCCACCACCGTCGGGTGGCTCGCGCTCGGACAGTCGCTCTCCGCCGCCCAGATGGTGGGCGGGCTGATCGTCCTCGGGGCCCTCGCCGCCGCGCAGAAGCACACCCCGTCCGGGACCCGCATCCGCCGCCCCCGTACGCACTCCCGCCCGAACACCTCCGCACTCGCACCCAGGAGCTGAACATCATGCGCATCACCGTCTTCGGCGCAGCCGGAAACGTAGGAAGCCGCGTCGTGGCCGAGGCGCTGTCCCGTGGCCATCACGTCACGGCCGTCGTGCGGGACGCGTCCCGGGCCGCGGGCCGCGTGCCCGCCGGCGCGGAGCTCCGCACCGGCGACGCGGGCGACGCCCGGGATGTCGCCGCGGCGAGCGCGGGCCAGGACGTCGTGATCGGCGCGACCCGGCCCGCGCCCGGAAGCGAGGGCGAGCTCGTCGCCATGGCCCGGGCCCTGCTGGCCGGCACGGGGGAGAGCGGTGTCCGGCTGCTGTTGGTCGGCGGCGCCGGCAACCTGACGGTGCCCGGCAGCGAGGGGCGTACGGCCGTGGCCGACGACCCGGCGTTCGTCCCTCCGGCCTGGCGGCCCATCGCGCTGGCCTGCACCGAGCAGCTGGCGGCGTGCCGTGCCGCCGGTGCGGACGCGGACTGGACGTACCTGAGCCCGCCCGCCCTGCTGGAGCCGGGCGTGCGCACCGGCACGTACCGCCTCGGCGCCGACGAGCTGCTCGTCGACGCGGCCGGCACGTCGGCGATCTCCATGGAGGACCTGGCCGTGGCCCTGCTGGACGAGGCCGAACGGCCGCGGCACCGTGGGGAGCGGTTCACGGTGGCGTACTGACCGCGTGCTGCTCGCGGGCTCACCGGCTACCGGCCCCGGCGGGCCGGACGCCTCCGCCCGGGCGGAGGACGGCAGCGGG